>DAOVMD010000007.1 GCA_030630935.1 Candidatus Mcinerneyibacteriota bacterium
AACAGAAAGAATAACTGGATGGATTGGAAAAACGAAGTAGTCATTATACCCGTTACAACAATGATCAAGAGGATAACCGGCAGTGATATTTTAAATGAGATTTCTTTCAAAGTGCACGAGGTTGAAGAACTTGAAGAAGGTATGGCTGAGGCAAAGGAAATTTTATTAGCAAACAGATATGACAATGAAGATTTCAGGATACAATCAAGAAGTGAGAGGATGGAAGAATGGCGTAAGATGCGGGAGATGTGGAATTTTGTATTAGGAGCAATCGCTTCCATTTCGTTGCTTGTCGGTGGAATTGGTATAATGAATACACTTCTTGCTAATATTACTGAGAGGATTAGGGAGATTGGAATTAGAAAAGCAATCGGGGCAAAGAAAAGAGATATTCTATTTCAGTTTCTAATAGAATCTATCGTTTTATCTACATTAGGAGGATTTCTCGGAATCTTTGTCGGGGTATATTTTTCAAATATAATTCAAAATTTCGCTGAAATGGATACTTCTATCTCAGCAAGAATTATTATCATCTCATTTTCATTCTCGGTTTTAGTAGGGATTGTTTTTGGAATTATGCCATCGGTTAAGGCAGCAAAGCTGGACCCGATAGACTGTTTAAGGTATGAATAGTTTCTTTCTGAATCGAATCCTCACCAGAAAAATTAAAAAAGGCAATATCCCAAAAATTATATATAGCATTTTGAATTTATAGTTTTTTGTTGTGAACCAATACTGAGATATAATTAAATACTGAGCATGGAGTGAATGAATAGAAGCAGGTCTTTCATAAGTTGAATAACGAATTAAATTATATAAAAAATACCAGACTCGGATATTCTTCCTTGAATCCTTCAGGAAATCACAATCTCCAATCACAATTAATCTCCTTAATTTTAGATCATAATTCTCGATAATACGCCACTCGGATAACATTCCAAAAGTATAATACTGTTCCTCAATTCTACCTCTTAGAAGTGTGAATGTTTTAACATCTCTTAAGATATACCTTCCTTCCTTAACTACCTTAGGATCATAAAGAGTAATAGACTTAATCTCGCTATCTATAAACCAGTGAGACTCAACCATTACATCTAACTCATAATCATCATACGAAAAATCTTCAATGGTTAGATTAAATTTATCTAAAAGTATCTGTAAATTTTCCAATTCGTACGAATTCGTTTTTAAATTTTCAGGAGAGAACCTTTCTTTTAACGGTCTGCCTAATAAAATAATCACAGAATTCCCA
Organism: Candidatus Mcinerneyibacteriota bacterium; assembly: GCA_030630935.1. Taxonomy (GTDB): domain Bacteria; phylum AUK180; class AUK180; order JAQVHJ01; family JAQVHJ01; genus DAOVMD01. The sequence goes on from DAOVMD010000007.1 coordinate 1,253, forward strand.
TTCTTCAGGAAGGGGAGCAGCTCATCTTTCTTAAGGTCTTCTGATAACCCGGGAATAAGTAAAACCTGGTTTGTTAATTCTGCAGAATTTTCATTGAATTCAGTTAATGAATATCCATTCTCTCTAAGGAACTTTACAAACCCCTTTCTTTCTTTCTGCAGATCAAGTTCGTTATGCCCTGTTGAAAAGAAAATAGTCCGCAGTTCTTTTCTCAGGCACGTTTTTATCCCCCTTAAAATATCTACGAAGTCTACAAATATAAAATTATCATCTGTCTTGATCAAGGCTGAATCTAATTTATAAACACCGTATTTCTTGATCAACTGAGGATTTAAATCTGTTCTTATTATATCGACTTTAATCTTATTGTTATACGAATGGAGGATTCTGAAAATATTTTCAAGTTTTCTTTGTAGAACTTTATCCTTTTCTATAAATGCAACTAAGTTTATTTCTTTATTAATACTCTTCAAGAACTCCTGGTCATCTATACTAATATGATAATCCATGTTTGGAATATAAATTGTGATATCAAAATATTTCTGAATAAATAGATTCACTGAAATAACACAAATAATTAAAAAGGTAAAGATAACTATTTTCTTTAATATTTTTTCCATTTTACAACCAGGTTCGCTCCAAAAATAAACGTTATAATAAATGAACTAAAATAAATAATATCACTCAATGTAATTATTCCATATAGAAGATTCTGAACCCTGATATCGGGTAAGAGAAACTTTAAGACTTCTGAGAATCCTGATTCCGGAAAGAATACCGGAAAAGTCTCCAGGAAGAAACACAATAAAAACATTCCTAATGTAATCCCTGCTGCTGATGCCGGGTAATGATTAAAACTTGAAATAAAAACCCCCAAAGAAATATAGAATGATGAGATTAGAAAATACCCTAATAAAGCAATTAAATATAAGTCAAGTTGTACCGGTGTTTTCACAAAACCAAAAACCTTATATATCCACGGAAATATTAAAAAGAAAATTGTAAATACCAGGAATTGAGTTTGTATAAATTTGAACTTACCCAGGACATAATGAAATGGTTTCATTCCACTTGCCATAATTATCTCAAGTTCACCGGTTAATTTATCCTTTGCAATTGAGTTCATCGTAAATAAAGGTATAAATAATATTCCTAACCTTGTTAGTCCTTTAATAAAAACATAAGATTCAATCTTGCCATAGTAAAATGAAAAACTATTAAAAGTATACCCTGCAATCAATAAAAACAATACTGAAATCGATTGAAGAAAGGTACTTTTCCTAAATAGTAAAAACTCTCTCTTAAAAATTGACATTACATCTCTAAACATTTTCATTCAAATTTTTCAATTGTATTTTTTATTGTTTTCAATTTATCCTCACCTTCAATCCATTCGACTTCTATTGCTTTCTTATTCCTCAGAATCAAGACCCTGTCACAGATTTTTGCAATTTCTTCGAGGTTATGTGAAGCTATCAGTAAAGTCTTTTCACCTTTCAAACTTAAAATTGATTCGATAAATTTCCCTTTATGATATTGGTCGATATTACTGAAGGGTTCATCCAGGATAATAAAATCCGGGTTGTTTAAAAGGCACCTTGCAAGACTTACTCTTTGTAAAAAACCCTTTGATAATTCATTTAGTTTTTTCGTTACTTCACTTTTGAGTTCTAATAAATCAATGACTCGCTTTATGCTTTCTCTAATTATATCCTTTTTAACCTGATAAATTATGCAATATGAAAGGAGGTATTCAACTACTGTTAAATTAAGTTTTTTATTTGTATTCTCAGGTTGATAATTAATACGGATATCATCATCAAACCTGACCGTTCCATCATACCCGTCGATTAAACCAAGAACAATCCGAATAAGGGTTGTTTTCCCTGAACCATTCTCCCCTACTAATCCCATAAAATCATTTTGTTTAATCCGGAAATTTAAGTTCTCAAGAATTTCTGTTCTCTTAATTTTATATGTAAGGCTGGAAATATCAATCATTTCGAAAGGTTTTTACCGATTTGTTTTTAAAACTTTTAAGAATAAAATCTGCATAAACCTCAAGTGGATTAAATTTATATAATTCGATGTCGGTTTCCTGAAATCTTGAAGTTGCATCTATATCAATAAGATAATATTTACCTTCTGAGTCCTTTAAAATATCAACACTTCCTAATTGATTATTTGTTGCGGAAAATATTCTTACAGCAATGTCAAGAAGTTCAGGGGGATAGTCATTTAATATTTTAGCTTCTTCTCTTTTAGAAATCCTATCACAGGGAATCTGTAAAACAACCTTGAATTCACCGAAATTCTTAACACGGTAAATTACCCTATCCGGTGAATTAATATAATTTTGAATAATAAAAAAATTATCATGTTGAAGTTTACTTAAATTCTCCGAGATAAATACTTCTCCTTCCTCTTTGCTATCTACAATTGCTGTTAGGAAATTTTTACCTGAACAATTTGGCTTAATAACAACAGGAAACTTCAGCTCGTCAAATGTTTTATTATCTTCATAAACTTTAAAATATGGAAATAATATTTTAAACTTCATCAACTGTAAGAACGTTCGCAGCCTACTTATTTCAAAGAAGAAAGACTGAGAAGAATTTACAACTAAAAAACTAAGCTGATTAAAAACTTCGATTAAACTTGCCAGTTCCTTAATGACCATATAATGTTTTGAAACCAATTCATCGGTAAATATTCGATTAACTAAGACGTTTGAAATATGAAAAATATCGTAGAATCTGACTTTTTTGTTTAGGATATCAACCAGTTGGCATTCTACTCCCCTTGACAGAAGAATCCTGAATAATTCAGAATTACTCCAGTCTTTCTCCCCTGTAATGATTGAAATAAAAGGTTTCTTGGGCATTTAATACTTTATTTTGAAATAGTTAACCTCGATACTGCTGATTGTTTTACGAATTTTCTTACTGAATTTATAACCCAAATATGTTTTTAGAAATTCATAAATCTGCTCTTCAATTAATATCTCACCGTCTTTTGCAAGGTCTTCTCCAAGCTTGGACGCAACATTAACAGTATCTCCAAATACATCATTATTATAATTAAGGACTCTGCCTGAGGCAAGACCCATACAAAAACCAAATCGATTTTTTTTATTCGCATCTAAATTATAAATCATAATTTTCTTTTGAATTTCAATAGCACAATTCGCAGCAGAACGCATATCTTTAAAAATTACTAATAGATTATCTGCTGAAGTCTTTAATAAATGTCCATGGTTTTTCTTGATAATCGGGGCAGTCAGTTTTACCATTTTATCAAAAAGGTATAAGAAGTGAACAATCCCATAATTCTTTGTTTTCTGAGAGAAATTTGTTGAATCACAAACCATTACAACCTTGTTTACTCCAAACTTCTTCCAGATCTCTTCCTCAATAACGGTAAAGTTATCCTGTGATTCTTCTATTCTTTCTAAGTAAATATCCATTTTTTTCTTTGTCATAGGCCTACCTGTTTTAAAAATTGATTTTATCATATAATATCATATTTGTCAAGAATTTTCTCTGCAAGAAAAAAACAAAAAACCATTTCACCGCCCCCAAATAAATCTGGGGTAGTTAATTTTGCATTCTGTAGTTCATCTAAGCAACTCCAACTTTGAATAAGAGCATTGTTATATATAATGCAAAATCATTATTCAATGCAGAGCGAAGCGAAGCGACGCAATTTTTTTTCTCTGCGTCCTCTGCGTCCTCTGCGGTTTGAATTGCATTCGAATGAATCTTTAAGCAACATTTGTTATAAACAAATATAAACTCCATAAGTAAGTCAATTACATGTCTTTTTAAAGTCTCCCGATACGTGGAGTTTATCCCGAATTCACTTCGGGACTATACGGGATTTCCACCCTTCGGTCGTCAACCTGCTGAAGAATTCTTTTGTTGTTTGTTTGTTTTTGTTTGTCCAATCCATAGTCCTTGTTCTAAAGAGATTGCCGGAGGCACAACCTCATTGACAACAATTAAGATTGCCGCACTTTGCTTTAGCGCGTGGCTGAAGTGTAACGGAAGTCATCCCGACGCGTCGGGACAATGACAAAGAACGGCTGTTCCACACTCAAGCGTGCAAATGTCATTACATAATGAGATTGACACGCTTCGCTCCGATGCATAATGATAAAAATCGTTGTGAAAAAAATTTAAATAAAATACTTGAAAAATCGTAAAAATAATAGTATAATATGAAGTTTAAGATAAAAGGAATATTTTATGAGAAGAAAACGTTCAAAATCATCAAAGAAACCTGATGTAAAAAAGGTAAAAGCCAGGGCACCTCTTAACACTCTGTTAGTTAAGATAATAATCGGTATCATCCTGGTCTTCATTGGATTTTATCTTGTTTTCAGCAGTGCAAAATATATTTTACCAATATTCATTATAGTTGCAGGCTATGCCATAATTGCATTTGCCCTTCCCATTTCAGATAAAGTAAAAAGCAAAGAGAATTCCAATGAACGAAAAGAATAAGTCTTTACACCGAAAGAAATTTATTAAAGAATGGTTAGAGATTTTTATTGTTGCTTTTTTAATTGCAATGTTAATAAAATCATTTTTAGTAGAAGCAGTTACAATTCCCAGTGGTTCAATGGAGGACACCTTATTAATCAAGGATCATTTATTTATAGATCGATTTTTATATGGTATCACTATTCCATTAATACAGAAACCCCTTCATATACTTGAGTACAGGAAACCGAAGCGTTTTGACCTTGTTGTTTTTCCTGCACCGAAGCTTGCAATGACTGATAAGCACAAGAAATTATTCATCAAGCGTGTCGTAGGTGTTTCGGGAGATAAGATTGAGATTATTGATGATGATCTTTACGTTAATGGCATCAGGCAGAATGAACCCTGGAAAAAATTAGTTAGTCCCGAGAACCCATATTATTATGAGTCAAATTGGCCATTCAGGAAATATTTATATTTAAATATTAAAGCTTATATCCAGAAATATGGAGAAGCACCGAAATTATCAGATTGGCCGCCGCCGGCAGGTAAGCCATTTATAGTTCCGGAAGGTTATGTCTTTCTTATGGGCGATAACCGTCGTAGGTCATTTGATTCAAGGTGGTGGGGACCTATTCCTATCACTGAGATTGAAGGAGTTGTTTTAATCAGATACTGGCCCCTAAAAAGGTTTGGTGTTCCAAAATAAATACAGGAGAGTTTAGCATGCATAAAAGAGATTACCTATTCACATCAGAATCGGTTACTGAAGGGCATCCGGATAAAATTTGTGATCAGATTTCTGATTCGATTTTAGATGCAATAATCTTGAAGGATTCGGAAGCGAGAGTAGCTTGTGAAACCTTAGTAACAACTGGTTTAGTTTTTATAACTGGTGAAATCACGACAAAAGTTTACGTTGATATTCCACCACTAATCAGGAAACTTTTAAAAGAGATCGGATATACAAAAGCGAAGTATGGTTTTGATTATGAGACCTGTGCAATCCTGACATCGATTGAGAAGCAATCTTCAGACATTGCACTTGGAGTTGATAAGGATGGTGCGGGGGATCAAGGTTTGATGTTTGGTTATGCAACCGATGAGACTCCTGAGTTAATGCCGTTACCAATAATGCTGGCGCATAAGCTTACAATGAGATTAACCGAAGCAAGAAAAGATAAAATCTTACCATATTTAAGACCAGATGGTAAATCCCAGGTAACCGTAGAATATGTAAATGGAAAACCAAAGTATGTTGAAGCAGTTGTAGTTTCAACTCAACATTCCGAAAAAGTTGATATTGATCAGCTTCGGAAAGATGTTCAGGAATATGTCATTGATTATGTAATACCTAAAGAACTTTGTGCAAAGAATATTAAATATTATATTAATCCGACAGGTCGATTTGTACATGGGGGTCCAAAAGCGGATTCCGGATTAACCGGCAGGAAGATCATTGTTGATACTTATGGTGGAGTCGGGTCTCACGGCGGCGGATGTTTCTCCGGTAAAGATCCCACGAAGGTTGACAGGTCTGCATCTTATATGGCAAGGCATATTGCCAAGAATATTGTAGCAGCAAAGTTCTCAAAAAAATGCGAAGTTCAGTTAGCTTATGCAATTGGTGTTTCTGAACCTGTCTCTATTCTTGTTAATACCTTCGGTACAGGAAAAGAGGACGATAAAATATTAGAGAAACTTATAAGGAAAGTTTTCCCATTGACCCCAAAAGGAATCATTAAGCATCTTAATTTATTACGTCCTATTTACAGATTAACAGCATCATACGGACATTTTGGAAGAGAACTTGAAGAGTTCACCTGGGAAAGTACTCATATGGTACCTGAATTAAAAAAAGTATTAAAAAAAATTAAATAGTCAAAGGAGAGATTAATGAAATACGATATTAAAGATGCAAAATTAAAGAATCAAGGTGTTCTAAAGATTGAATGGGCAGAAAGGAACATGCCTGTTTTAAGAAATATTAAAAAGAGACTTGAAAAGCAAAAACCTTTTAAGGGAATCAGGATTGCGGCATGTTTACATGTAACAACTGAGACTGCCAATTTAATGCGTACCCTGAAGGCCGGTGGAGCAGAAGTTGTACTAACTGCTTCTAACCCATTATCCACTCAGGACGAAGTTGCCGCAGCATTAGTAAAAGCTTTTCAGATCCCGACATTTGCGATTAAAGGTGAGAGCAATAAAATCTATTATCAGCACTTGAAATCTACACTTAGTATAAAACCGCATATCACAATGGATGATGGTGCTGACCTTGTCTCTACAATTCATAAGACACATCGTAAACTTATCAAAGATATTATAGGCGGGACCGAAGAAACTACAACAGGTGTAATTAGATTAAAGAGCATGGCTGCAAATAACGTTTTAGAATTCCCGATCATCGCTGTCAATGATTCCTATACAAAATTTCTCTTTGATAACAGATATGGAACCGGTCAAAGTACAATTGACGGTATTTTAAGAGCCACAAATGTTCTTATTGCCGGTGGTGATTTTGTAGTCTGCGGTTATGGTTGGTGTTCCAAGGGAATTGCCAAGAGAGCGGCAGGTATGGGTGCGCGTGTAATCGTAACAGAAGTTGACCCGATAAAAGCAATTGAAGCAGTTATGGATGGATTCACAGTAATGCCGATTGCTGATGCTGCAAAAATCGGTGATATATTTGTTACCGCAACCGGTGATATCAATGTTATCAGAATGGAGCACTTCCAGAAGATGAAGGAAGGAGCGATCGTTGCAAACTCAGGACACTTTAATGTTGAACTTGACCTTGATACATTACGAAAGAAATCAAAGAAAAAAAGGGATATCAGAAACTCAGTCAGGGAATATACCTTGAAAAATGGTAAGAAAATTTATATCCTTTCTGAGGGTCGATTAGTAAACCTTTCAGCAGCTGAAGGACATCCGGCAATTGTAATGGATATGTCTTTTGCAAATCAAACTCTTGCAGCTGAGTTTATTTTAAAGAATGCTAAGAAACTTGAGAAAAAAGTCTATAAACTTCCTGATGAACTTGATATCAATATTGCTAATCTAAAATTAAAGACAATGGGTATTAAAATTGATAAGTTGACTCCTGAGCAGATTGAATATCTGAACTCCTGGGAGTTAGGTACTTAGGAATACTTAATGTATTTTCCGGAAGAGAAAAACTTAAAGTTAAAGCCAGGAGATATTATACTCCTGGCTTTTTTTATTTTATTTTCAATCGTTTTATTCTTAAAACCATTCACTGCAAAATCTAATGATCTGATCCTGGAAGTTATAAAAGATGGCAAAATAGTCTATGAACTTTCTCTTAGTTCTTCCGGGGAATGGGACATTTCAGATGAAAAGGTAAGGTTTCGATTTGCAATTCTTAAGGATAAAAAGGTTACGGTTCTCGATTCTAATTGTCCTCAACAGATCTGTGTAAAATCAAAAATGATTTCGAAACCCGGAGAAACAATTATTTGTATTCCTAATAAGATAATTTTAACAATTAAAGGTAAGGAAAAAACTTCAGTTGATACGACAACCTATTAAATATAAAGAAGATTTAATTATTGCTGTTTTTATAATTCTTGCTTCAATATTCAATATTGTCGAAACAGCATTACCCCGACCAATTCCATGGTTGCGGCTTGGCCTGGGAAATATCTTTATTATTTCAGGAATTATCTTCTTCGGGTTTAAAGCAGGATTAATTATTGGGATTTCGAAATTGATAATTTCATCATTATTTCTCGGTACAATATTTTCCCCGGCATTCTTCATGGGATTAACAGGAACACTTCTTAGTATTATTATTATGTCGTTCACATGGAAATATTTAAAAAAATTCTTTTCAGTGGTAGGGATTAGTATGCTGGGGGGAGTTTTCCATAATATTGGTCAGATGATTGTAATTCTTATTATTATGAATTTTTCAAAAGCTTTAATAATACAATTCCCTATTATTATATTTTTTGGAACCGGAGCAGGTTTCGTAATTGGTTTGATTACTGTTTCTTTTATAAAAAAATGGGAGGCACATTTTCATGCACCTCCCTTAACAAGATAAAAGAGCTATATTAAAATTTCACTACTTATGCTTACCACCGTTAGTATCCTTGTCTTTGCTCTTGTTCTTACTTCCATTTTTCTTATCTGAACCGGAACTTTTCTTTCCTTTACTATCTCCATTTCCACTCTTGGTGTTACCATTAAATACATTTGAAAATATTGAAATAAAGGTTGAACTTTTCTTTGTCGATTGCGGTTTATTATATTCCTTCTTTGAATTATTGTCCGGTGGTGCTTTCTTATTAGATGGTGGATTTTTCTTAGAAGGCGGAGTATTGTAACGTGAGTTGGGTTGCTTCGGCGGCTTATTATAATTCTTGTCTGAACCTGAATTCTTTGGACCTGAATTCTTTGAATTTGGAGGTCTTTTATAATTAGTCGGCCGATCATTCTTCTGAGACGGTTTTGTGTTTCTATACTTATTCTTATCACTACGATACAATTCATCCTTAGGTCCGCTATGCTTATTTAACTTAAAATTCTTCGGATTCTTTCCGGTCTTTTTTATCCAGTTCCTTTCAAAATCCTTCTGCCTCTTAGTATAATTCTGCTTAAAACTCTTTTCATTTGCTCCATACTTCTTATATTCAGCAGTCGGCTTAAGATTAGGTGGAGACTTGGTCCATTTATCCGGACGGAAATCTCCTTTAACAGGTGCCCCGGATTTGTACTTGCTGTTGCCAGGTTTTACAAATTTATATTTACCTGAGCTAAAAGAACGCTTATCAACTGCTACCCAACCTTTTGATTTGTACTTAGGATATTTATGTTTATATGCAGGATTCTTGTACTTCGGGTAATTATAGTAATAAGGTCTATTCCCAGGACCTAAAGGAACCCACGCAACATAATTACGATGATGATACCAAGCAACATAACCAGGTCCCCAAACTCGACCCGGAACCCAGAGCCAACCATAGTACGGAGAAAAACTCCATCTCCCATAATGATAGGTTACCCAACCCCAGGGTTCATCAGAGACCCAAACCCAACCATGGTGATAGTCCCAAACCCAACGGCCATAATAATAAGGCTGCCAACCAACCCAGGTATGCGGTACCCAAACTTCGCCATGACCTGATACCCAAACCCAGCGGCCATAAGAATCCCAATATGGTGAACCTGTTCTATAAACTACGCCTACTGAAACTGAAGCCTTAGCTTCACGAACTGTTATAAAAAATAACGCGAGTAAGATGAATAACACCAAACCTACTTTAAAAAGTTGCTTTTTCATTTCTGCCTCCTTTGTTTTAAAGAACTTTCACCTATTAATATATCAACTTTTATGCCAAATACCGTATCTTACCTAATGTTGGGACAACGTACAAAATCGCACCCTTGACATGTGTTAAAAAACACATAATAATGTAGTTAAATCCTGCAATTTTAGAAAAAAGTATACAAGATAGCTTCGCTACGCTACGCATTTATGATTTATGATTGATAGTTGGTAATTTAAGATTGGGTTAGCATATAAATACTTATGGTGCTTTATATTCATATCCATTATAAATAGTTCATTCATGATTTTACTTTTTAATTATTTTTCTTTTTTCTCTGCGCTCTCTGCGTCCTCTGCGGTGAAAAACTTTCTTTTCTTCTTTTTTCTTTTATTTCCATATTTAAAAAAGTTCTCGTTAGTTCTCTTTAGTTTACTGTCAATTATTTTTATTTTTACCTTTTCTTCATGGTTTGAAAAACATTCAATTGTTTTATTAAGCAACAATCGCTCTAAACTAATGTAAACAATATAAATATGTCTATTATAAGTCTCTTCTAGTCCCTGTAAAAAATTTTGTTTTTTTTATTTTGTTATTTGTTCTTATTCTCTTTCGTAATGAGTGATTAACGGGACACCCCATGTTCAAGCTACTCTGTGCTTGAACAGAGAATAGATATCAGAGAACAGAGAGTAGTTGTTTTATAGATCGTAGATAACAGAAAAAGAAAATTCTTATGTTCTCATTGTCACATTTCTTTGGAAATAAAAGAATGTTTTATCAATTGTGTTACTTTTCCCTATTTACAGAATGTCCCAAGTTTTTTATTTTTTTGTTTTTATCTTTATTTTTCATCCTAAACAATTCTTTTTGTTATTTTACTAATTTTTTAGGAGATGAATTATTAATGTTAACATTTTGATATTGTAACATAACTGTTAAATTTTCCTTGACATTTCACAGAAATTTTGATAAAATCCTATTAATTGATTATAGATTGTTAGTATAAATTTCTAATTTATCATTAGTTAAAAACATAATATTATAGGAGAAGAAAATTTTTATAACCCGACTTAATAAAGGAATGAATTTTGCGAGTTAAAGGCACGGTATTTAAATCTACTATTAAGTTTATCAAGAAGCATTGGGGTGAGACCGGATTTCAGAAGATATTATCCAATCTAACAGATGAAGAGAGTACTTTATTATCATTAACTGTTTCGAATGCATTATGGTATCCTTTTGAAGTCTATATGAATTTTAGTATGGCCATATTAAAGGAATTTGGTTCAGGAGATTTGAGTTTACTCCGGAGGATTGGTGGATATTCAGCCTTGGAGGGCTTAAAAACGGGTTATAAAATACTATTCCGAATGGGCAGTCCGTTTTTCATTGCAAAGATTGCCCAGAAAGCATACTCAATGTATTTTGATGTTGGGAAATTAGAATTAATAGAAGAAAATCACGATGAGAAATATGTGATTTTAAAACTTTCAGAGATTTCAGAGATCCATGATTTTCATTTAGAGCGTATTTCCGGCTGGATTGAGCAGACTTTTGTAATGACCGGAGGTCGTAATCCCAATGTAGAAATTATCAAGAAGAATAATGAAGGAGAGAATTTTGTATTATTTAAAGGTACTTGGAAAGATGATTAAATTAAAATTAATAATAAATGGAGAAAAAGATGAAGATTAAAGGCTCAGCAATAATTTCCTCAATTGATTATATAAAGATTCATTTTGGTGAAGAAGGGAAGAAAGAGGTTTTTGCACGCCTTCCTGAAGAAGAGCAGAAGATTGTTAATCAGCCTGTATTATCATCGATGTGGTATCCCCTTTCTATTTTTATTAATTTAAATCAGTTTACTGATTCAATTTTTGGAAAGGGTGACCTTGAATTAGTCAGGATAATGGGTGCTTTTGGTGCTGAGCATGATCTTAAAACTATCTATAAGATTTTTTATAAAATTGGTTCAATTCAATTTATATTGAAACGTGCATCACAGGTATTTTCAACATATTATAATCAAGGCCAGATGCAGGTGTTAGAATCATCATCCGATTGGGGAATAATTGAATTATCAGATTTTCCTGATATTACTGAGGTTTATCTTCAGCGTGTTTCAGGTTGGATGGAGAAGACCATTGAACTCAGTGGAGGGCAATATCCAAAGGTTGTAACAATAAGAAAATTAAAAGATGGTAAATCTGTTGTAGAGTTCAAAGCAACCTGGACATGATTTTCATGTTTCAAAATTTTAATTTTAGGAGTCCAAAGTGAAAGTAAAGGGTTCAGCAATAATTTCAACACTTGATTTTGTAGACATTAACTATGGTAAGGAAGGGATAAAAAGAATTTTACATGTTCTTGATGAAACCGATAGGAAAGTTCTAAATGAAACACTTTTTGCAACTTTTTGGTATCCTTTAAGAACATTAATAAATCTCAGTCGAGCCGTTGACAATGAATTCGGAATAGGTGATCTAAGTTTTATCCGCAGATTAGGTAGTTTTAGTGCTTCTCATGATTTAAGGACAATTTATAGGATATTTTATAAAATTGGTTCCCCGCAATTTGTTATCAGCCGAGCTTCTCAAGTATTTGCAACTTATTATGATGCCGGGAATTTAGAAGTAATTGATTCAGGGAAGAGTTTTGTAGTTATTGAGTTGACTGATTTCCCGGAAGTTGATGAAGTCTTGATTCAGCGAATATCAGGTTGGATAGAAAAGACTCTTACATTAAGTGGAGGGAAAGACGTAAAAACTGTTGCGGCGATTAAAGAGAGAGCAGGTAAGGAATATGTTGAGTTCAACACTAAATGGGATTAAGTTTGAAGCCTTCCAAATTAACATCTCTTCCCGAAAATGAAAGAATGAGTTCTCTCCCCCTCTATAGAATTCGGGGAGTTTTAATTATTTTTTATTTATTTATACTAATAATTCCGGTTTTTGGGAAGCAATTTAATTTTAAAGCATTTGATACACCAAATGATTCCGGCAATTCAATTTCCATTTACTTAACAGTAACAGATAACTTTTCAACAGGGCGATATGTAATTTATCGAATTGATGAAGATAATAATGAATTTGAAGTAGTAAATTTTGAATTGTCAGATTCCAAAATCCTGGAATTTAGTTTTATAGATTCAAATGTGAAAGATGGGGTGGGATATAGATACCAGCTTTATTATACAAAAAAGAATCTTAGCAGTTATTTCATTTTATCAGAAACCAGCTTTATTTATTCCTCACCACAATGGTATCATAAGAAGAAGACCCCGGTTCTAATAGGGATTTTGATTTATGTTTTAGTTTTATTTTTATCAATTCTTCTTGCCAAGCGGGGTGGAATAAAATATATCCGGAAATTACCTGGTCTTGATGCGATTGAAGATGCGGTTGGCCGTGCGACAGAGATGGGTAAGCCGGTACTTTATTTAACCGGTCTGGAAAGGATAAGTAATATTGCAACGATTGCTTCACTCGATATTCTTGCACGAGTTTCAAAAAAAGTTGCGGAGTATGAGACGCCATTATTAATTCCGTGTTTTGATCCGATTGTTTTAATAATTGCGCGGGAGATCGTTCGTGAATCTTATAGTTTTACCGGGAAACCGGATATTTATAACGAAGATAATATTTATTATATTACAGGTAACCCGTTTGGTTATGTTGCTGCAGTTGACGGGATTATGATGAGGGAGAAACCTGCTGCGAATTTTTATTTAGGTGCATTTTATTCAGACTCGTTAATTCTTGCGGAGACCGGTGCTGCCACAGGGGCAATACAGATTGCGGGAACCGATTCTCCAATTCAACTGCCTTTTTTTATTGCAGCGTGTGATTATACTCTTCTTGGTGAAGAATTATATGCCGCAAGTGCATATTTATCACGAAAGAAAGAGTTATTAGGAACCCTGAAAACTCTTGATATTATGAAGATTTTAATTATGATATTTATTTTACTCGGTTCAATTTTAATTACATTTGAAATTGATATAACCGGTTTTTTAATTCGGTAAATAGAAAATATGAAAAAAAGAATTCCACTCTTTATTGTATTTTTAGTTGGGATGTTAATGATCATTCAATTCTTTATCCCGCACCGGTTATCGGTTACTTTCTATACAGGGTTTTTGAATTGGTTTACTGCAATGGTCCTGTTTGCATTGATAATTGGAATCGGGACCCTGCTGAACAGACATTTTAAAAAGATTAAAAGGAAAGATGACGATTGGGGCTTTTCAATAGTGACGATTACCGGTTTTTTCGGAATGTTATTAATTGGTATTTTTGGAGGGATTGGAGAGGGGACATTATTTATGAAATTATTTGAATTTGTTCTCACTCCACTTCAAGCAACGATGTTTGCGTTATTAGCTTTTTTTATTGCCAGTGCCGCATTCAGGGCATTTCGAGCAAGGACTTTTGAAGCTAGTTTATTATTAATTGCAGCCTTAATTGTAATGTTAGGCAGAGTTCCAATCGGGGATAAATTGACATTTGGTTTTGCTTCTACTTTAACAGAATGGATATTCCGAATCCCTAATATGGCTGCCAAACGCGGGATTCAAATGGGTATTGCACTTGGGATGATTGCAACTTCTTTAAAGATAATCTTTGGGATCGAAAGATCATGGCTGGGTTCGGATGACTAAAATGGATATTATAAAAAAGATTTTACACCTTGACAGAAGAATTATTTTCCTAACGTTATTTATAGTGCTGTTAATTACACCTTTTATTCACCTGGAGATGAAGATAAATATTACAAACCCAACACGGAGAATTTTTAATGATGTTGAAGAGATGAGTGAAGGTGATCCAATAATCGTGAGTATGAGTTATGCACCATTCGCAAAGCCCGAATTATATCCAATGACCCTGGCATTTTTAAGACATTGCTGTATGAAGAAATTACGAATTATTTTTGTTGCAACTAATGAAGCCGGAATGAGTATTGCTATTCAGGCAATGGAAGAGATTAAAATGGAATTTGAATATGAGCATGGTAAGGATTATGTTCTTTTGGCTTTTAATCCTGTACTTTCAGCTGTAATGCTCGGGATGGGCGAGAGCATTACGGATATTTTTCCAGAGGATTATTATGGTAATAAAACAAAAGGTCTTAAGGTGCTTAAGGATGTAAATGATTATAGGGATATTAAGTTGTTAATGGATTTCTCCGCAGGCGATAGCCCTGTCTGGTGGGTTGTTTATGCCAACACCAGGTATAACCAAAGGATCGGGACAGGTGTGACCGCAGTCATGGCTGCTGATTTCTATCCGTACTTGAATACAGGACAAATGATTGGACTTATTAATGGCTTGAAAGGTGCTGCAGAGTATGAAACTCTAATAAATCACACGGCAGAAGCAACGGAAAAAATGACGTCACAAGCAATTGCTCATATCGTCATTATTCTCTTTATTCTAATTGGAAATATTGCTTATTTTATTGATAAACGAAATAAAAGGAAAGAAAGACATGGAACTGCTTAGTAATATTTTAAATCCATGGAATCTACTTGCAGCATTTTTAACGTTTGCAATATTCTCATTCCTTTATAAGGATAATCCATTTTATAAATTTGCGGAGCATCTGTTTGTCGGAGTCTCGCTGGGGTATTCAACTTGTATAATAATTTTTAATGCTTTCATTCCAAAAGTTGTTAACCCAATATTTACTGACTTCTCGCATAATTGGCACCTGGTAATTGCAGTACTATTAGGTATGATGTATTTCTTCAGATTCAGCTCAAAATATCGATGGCTGATAAGGTTCCCAATGGCAATTCAAATCGGATTTACCGCAGGGATTTCTGTTACCTTAAGAATGGATGCGAGATTATTTAAACAATTAAAATTTACAGTGATGCCATTAGATAATATCTATACTATTATTGTGATTGTCGGTGTCATCTCAGTGTTAATTTATTTCCTGTTTACTTTTAAGAGAAAAGGAATCCTGAACCCGTTAGCAAAACTCGGAACAATTTTCCTAATGGTCGGATTCGGAGCAACATTCGGGAATACGGTCATGGCAAGAATTTCCCTCCTGATCGGAAGAATATCTTTCCTTCTTAAGGACTGGCTACATATCCTGGAGTGAAAAACTATTTTTCGGTAACCGAAAAATAGTTAAATTGTTCAAGAGTTAAACGAGTTAAAATGTAAAAGATGCTACGATAGTTCAATTGTTCAAGAGTTAACGAGGCATGCTTTGCATGCGTTCAAAAGTTCAAGAGTTAAAGTGTTTAAGAGTTCAATTGTTCAAATGTTAAATATGTTAAAGAGCTAAAAAAGCTACGATAGTTAAATTCGGTTAACTCTGTTAACTTCATAGATAACTGAGAGCAGAGAAAAGAAAACTGAAAAGATTTAATTTTCATTTAATAGTTAAGGATAAATAAAAAGTTTAAATTAAGAAATATCGCTTTAAATAATAGCATTGTAATACATAATGCAAAACATTATTCATTTTTAATTCTTCATTGTTCATTTTTACTTGCAGAGCGAAGCGATGCTATGTTTTCATCCCGTCAATCCCGTACATCCCTGTTAAAAATCTTTGCATTCAGTAGTTCCCTTAAGCAGCGTTCGCTTTAAACAATTATAACGATATTAGTAAATTACTTACAAGTCCATTTAAAGTCTCTGTCAATTATTTTTTGTCTTTTGTTTTTATTATTATTTTTCAGATTGAGATTGCCGCGTCGCTTTGCTTCTCGCAATGACATTCTGATGATAGAAGAAAACTCCACTGTTTTTTTATTGTTGAAAATCGATTAAGTTTATGTTATAATTATTTAAACGAGAAATAAAAAGATACAGGGAGTTTACTTATGATTTATTCAATTGATGTTGGCAGTACAACAACTAAGCTTATTAAGTTTAAGACTAAGGGTACGAATTTAATAGGCATCGAATTTGAGGAGAGACATCCTACAACAGTTGAATCACCTTATAATGATGTTGGAGTTGCGATCGAGAATTTATTTAAGAAATGTAACCTTTTAATTAAACAGGAAGATACATATATAACAAGTTCCGCTGGTGGTGGTTTAAAGATTCTGGTTGTTGCTTTAACTTCAATAATCTCAGGGTTTTCCGCAGTACGTGCAGCTGAAGTTTCAGGTGGGATCATCCTGGAAAATATTACGATTGATCATCCTGTTAATAAAGTTGAGAAGATTCGCAAGATAATAGAATCTTCTCCTGATATGATCCTTTTTCTCGGTGGTTTGGAAAAGGGCGAAGTTGCAAAGCTTGTTGAATTATTTTACATTTTAAGTTATTCAAAACCAAAAAATTATCTTACGGGCGAAAAGATCCCTTTGATTTATGCCGGCAACTCGAGAGCGGTTCCCCATTTAAAAGAAATCCTTTCAGAGCATTATGAAATTTATATTGAAGAGAATGTTCGACCTTCTTTACTTCAGGAAAATGTTGAAGAAGTAAAAGAATTGATCCAAAAACTTTTTACAAAACATGTTATGAAGATTGCTCCCGGTTTTAAGGGGATCTTTAAATATACGGCAAATGATATTTCCCCGACACCCTTAGCTGTTGAGGCATTCCTCCAGAAATATTACCTTGAACATCAGAAGAATATTCTTGCGATTGACATTGGCGGCGCAACAACAGATATCTTTTCAATTTTTGAAGAGAAGACCAATCGAACGGTTGTTGCTCAATTTGGTTTGAGTTATAATATAAATAATATTGTAAAGGAAGAAGATTCGGAATTTGTAAATAACTTTTTTGAATCTGGAGTTGATTATAATAATTTCCTGAATTATATTGGGAATAAAAATGTTAACCCGACCTATAACCCGAAATCCCGTGAAGAGATCCAATTTGAAATGATAATTGCATCTTTAATTATAAAAAAATCAATTGCTCTTCATTTTTCGAAGTATTTCAAACCTATTTATAAGGCAATTACTATAGATGGTTACCGTGAAGTAGATGTACTGCACCAGCTTCAAACATTTAATAAGAAAGATAGTGAAACTATTTTATTATCGGGTGGAATATTTACAGTTTTAAGTCCTGATGATACGTTAAAAGTGATTGATACAGCATTTGATAAGGAGAGCGAGATTGCTATTTATAAAGATGATTTTTTTATACTTCCAAATTTAGGAAATATATTGAAGAATTCTAATTACAATATTGATCAGGTTGTTGAAAAGAATATTACATTTTGCGGACATACAACTCAGGAGATAAAAACGTTAAAGACAAAGTTTTTGGAATTTGGTAATTTGTTAAAGTTCAATAAAGAAAAAAGCAATGTTGAAACGGAACTTAAGGTAAGAGTCCTGGAATTTTCGAAAGTCAATATTCTCTTAGAGTATACATTATCAAAATTAATATTTTATCCTTATATTAGAGAGATTGAAGCAGGTAAAAAGTTGAGTCAGGAAACAATAATTGCTTCTTGCCCTGAAGTAATTAATGAGTTTGTTACAAAGGCAATTTATGTAAGATCGGATGAGGAAATTGAATATTTAAAGGAGGAGCACGAGGAATTTAGACAAGGGGAATTCATCTATAAAAAAACCAGTACTGATGCATTTAATTTTAGAAAACCCTCTAGATTTTCATTCAATTATTCCGGCAAAATTCTCCGGATTGATCCTGTAAATAATATTGTAATTTTTATAAAAGAAACAGAGAGACCTGATGATCTCAATCCCGTTTTGAAATCCATGGTAACAGGTGAAGTTACAGGTATTTTAAATAATGAAATTAAAATTTTAATATCTGGTGAAATAATCCTTGGAAAGATCGGTTTTGGAAGGGAAGTATTGGGAAAACTAAATGTCTTTTTACAGGGAGAGATGTCCCAGTAT
>DAOVMD010000018.1 GCA_030630935.1 Candidatus Mcinerneyibacteriota bacterium
AATCTTGAACCTAAAAATAAATTTTCAAAATTTTGTTTTTTTACCTAAACTCGCTATCAAAACACTTTTTTGATACCTTGTTTTTGCAGGAAGGTCAAAAATGAAGAGTGAATAATGGTTTGCTTTAGACATTACAATGCTTTTATCTAGAAAACGACTGCTTCCGCGCCCTGCACCCAAGCGAAGCAGTGGTACAGGGTCTGTTATCTGTTCTCTGCAATCTATTCTGTTAACGCAGTTAACCGAATAGATTGCTATACAAAATGCTTGACAAATAAATCTTACTATGATATACTTTTTCAGAAGGTAAAACAATGATTAAAAAGTTTATTATATTAGCAATAATCCTTACTTTTTTAATTGGCTGTTCGGAGTCCCAACTACCCGAAGAAAGCATCATCACATTAACAATATGGGAGAATTATAATAATGAAGAGCATGTTGTTTTTATTGAAATTGTTGATGAATTTGTTAAAGAGTATAATGAAACTCACCCGGATAAGAAAATAAAAATTCAGGTTGATAGAGTTCCGTTTGACGGTCTCCTTCCCAAATTAAAGACTTCAGCCATGACAAAAACAACCCCTGATATCTGCAGAGTTGATGTCGCACATGTTGTTCCGCTTGCATTCGGCAAGTCGTTAATTAATCTGGATAAATTTGGTGCAAAGGAACTTCATGATAAACTCGTTCCGGCAGCAATCAACTCTAATATTATTACTATTAAAGGAAGTGATGGGACAATCAGAAAGGGAACCTACGGCCTCCCGGATCAAACCAATACAACCGTATTATTTTATAATAAAACAATCTTCAAAAGATTTGCAAAAGAGCTCAAGGAAGCCGGGTTAAACCCGGATACTGCACCTCGAACCTGGGATGAACTAATTAAGTACGGTAAGATAATCACAAAGCCTGACCAAGGGATTTATGCATTTGCAATGAACAACTCGCTCTGGTGGACTTTCCCGTTCTTTAACAGTTTTGGAGTTGAATTTATAAGTTTTGAAGACGGAAAATTTATTACAAATATTAATAAGAAACCGGCAATTCAAGCTCTTCAATTAAAGGTAGATCTCTATAGGAAACACAAGATTGAAGCCGGGGCATGGCAGTCAGGGGCAATTGGAAAAGAACAGGGATTCATTAATAATAAATATGCAATGATAATTACGGGGCCCTGGATGCTGCAGTCGTTTAAAAATTCAAAAGTAAACTTTGGAACCGCTTTAATTCCTGCGGGACCAAAAGGAACATCATCTAATGTTGGCGGAACTAATATGGTAATTTTCAAATCATGTAAACATCCGGAAATTGCTTATGAATTCCTATCATACCTGGTATCTGAAAAGACACAGGTTAAATGGTGTAATACTCTTGGTCAGATACCGGTAGTTCTCAGTGCATTTGATAAGGTTGATTTAAAGAAGTTCCCTGAAATTAAGATATTCATGGAGCAAATGAAGACAGCAAAAGCCAGACCGATGATCCCAAATTATGATATCCTGGAAACAGATATTATTAACCCGGAGATGGCGGCAGCTCTTTCAGGTCAGAAAACAGTAAAGCAGGCACTCGATGATGCAGCAAGAGAGATTGATAAAAAGATACTTTCGATCATGAATGAATAAGTCGTAGGAGGCTGTCCGACAACTTGTGGCCAACTTTTTCATTAAGAAAAAGAAAGTATTGTCATTACGCATCGAGCAAAGTGAGATCTAGCTTGTGTCCGTAAAATGCGATAAACATCGCATGAGCTTACCCTGCAAGCAGGGTTTAAAAATGGGTGCTTTGCACCCCCAGATTGCCACACTTTGCTTTAGCGCGTGGCTGGAGTGTAACGGAAGTCATCCCGACACGTCGGGACAATGACAAATAACAAGTTATCAGACAGCCTTGTAGAGACGTGCCATGGCACGTCTTATAAATGAAATACAAATCATGGAGTTCACAAATGAAAAAGATATTAACCTTCCTATTTTTATTAGTTTTATTAATACCAATCTCATACGGCATAACCGAAACAGATAAATCGTACAAGATCACAATTGATGGAAAAACCGACGATTACGATCAAACAACTGAATCATTATTCAGAAATTCAAGCATTGCTTTGGAGTCTTCATTTGATTCATATTGGGGTAAAGAAAATGAAGTCACGGATATAAAATGTACCTGGGATGAATATTATTTATACATTGCCCTGAACAGCACAATAAATGGAAACAACCTCATGTTCTTCATTGATTCTATCGATGGCGGGATTCCTGATTTTAAACCGGAGAATTCCAGTGAGAGTATATCCTGGAATAGGTCATTGACTTTTGTGAAGCATTATCCGGACTTCTACCTCGGAACATGGCCTGATAATAATACGCCTGAAAATTATAAAGCTCTATCTGAAATCAGAGATGAGAAATTTTATAACTCGACTGATTTTGAGTCAGCTGCATATCTGCCCACTTCAATAAATGGGGCAATTGAAATGAAAATTGCATGGTCAGCTTTATTTGGAACGACCCCGGGTAATGTCCCAATTGGAGCAAAAGTAAAATTATCCGCTTGTGTTACAGGGTCATGGGGGGGAAGTACTCCAGACGTGATCCCAGATAACTCTGCCGGAGCATCGACTGACGGACAGCAAAGAGTTATTATCGATAACTTCGCAATTGTAAATATCGATGATGATAATGACGGAAAACCCGATATTGGAGTTAACCCGGTGGCAAGGACAACCTTTATTATTTCTTCCCTACCAAATAAACCTAATCCGATTAATATTACAAACCTGAAGGTTTACCCAAAAATAATCTCGACTGTTCATGGTCATGAAGTTTATATTTCTTTTTATTTAAACATCTCAAAAAATATAACAGTGAAAGTTTTTAATATGAAAGGTGATTTCATAAAAACAATTATCTATAATAAAACTGCCGTAATAGGCGAAAATAATAAAGATACAAATCCCAGCCTATACTGGGATGGAACAGACGAACAAGGAAAAACTGTCCCTGAAGGAATTTACATCATTTCAGTCACTGACGAAGATAAAACATTCCGCAAACTTGTTGCTGTTGCTGTTGTTCATTAATGGGGACGTATATTACGTTTTTATCATGTTGCACATTTATGTGCATTGGAAACTCTGAAAGTTCTTTACAGATGCAGAAGATAGAGAAGGTCAATTAAGCGTTAGTTTTAAAGTATATAATGATGGAGAAGGTAATATGAAAAAAGGTTTATTAATTTTACTGTTTATGTTTACAGCAGTCGTAATATGCTTTGCTGCGTTTGAGGATTTACCTCAGACCGCGAAGACCCGTGCACTTGGCGGTGCGATATCTCCCAGGATTGAAGGAGTCGAGTCAATCTTTTATAATCCCGCAGGGATGTTCACATCAGAAAAGATTTCAATAACACTTGCTTACAGCCAACCATATAATATTTCGGACTTGAATCGTTCAGTTATAGGAATAAACTATAAATTTAAGCGATATAATTTTGGACTTGGAATTAATCAACTTTCTCTAAGTGATGTTTACACAGAGCGAAAAATTATCTTAGCTGCCAGTATCAGGTTACAGAGGCTATACCTTGGTTTAGCATTTAATTATTACACGATTTCAATCTCAGGATTGGACTATGATTATATGCCTCCAGTGATTGTGATTGGAGGTTCGCCGGGCGCGTTAGATTCTCAAGTAAGTATAAAATCATTTTCAATAGGTGCTTTATATCGTCTTCGGGAAAATTTAAACTTATCACTTGCTGTTTACGATTCTGGAAATAATTATTTCATGC
Organism: Candidatus Mcinerneyibacteriota bacterium; assembly: GCA_030630935.1. Classification (GTDB taxonomy): domain Bacteria; phylum AUK180; class AUK180; order JAQVHJ01; family JAQVHJ01; genus DAOVMD01. The sequence goes on from DAOVMD010000018.1 coordinate 3,802, forward strand.
ACTTGAACCAGGAATATTATCTTGGTACTACTTTTGAAACAAAGCTGCCCGGAACAATTTCAATCGGAGCATTCTATAGTTTTAAAGATTATGTTTTCATTTCAACTGAACTGAAGAATACACCTGAAGAATTTGATAATTTGGAAGAATCGCTCAGATTAGGTTTGGAATTTCTATTTTATAAATCCTTTGCAATGTGCCTGGGTAATTATTCGGGTGATACGACTTATGGATTTGGAATTATTACAAAAAACTTTAATCTTGACTTCGCATTTATATCAAATCCCAATTTAGGAAATAATTATATGTACTCACTTCAAATAAAATTTTAGCTGGAGTTATAATGAAAAGAAACCGGATATTAATACTAAACCTGTTTTTAATAATCCTTTTATTCAGGCTTACAGCATTCCCGGTCGGGAACAGAATAGAAGGTTATTTTGAAACTGGTTTTGGAACTAATAAAGAGAACGATATTTACGAATGGAATATGTGGCAGCCCAATACGAGATTTGAATTAAAGTTAACCGGTAACCCGATTGGGGAAGTTGAGACATTTTTAAAGATCTATGCTTACCGGAATTACTTTGACCAGCAAGAATATGATTCATCTGATTATGACCGGTTAGAATTTCTTGAAGGGCATATGCGTTTCCGAAAGAGTTCCGGTCCAAAAGGTTTTGAGCTGAATTTCTTCTTTCGTGAAAAGCGTTTCTGGATAGGGAGTCCCCTACTCGAACTGACTCAAGACTCCGGTTGGGATGACAAGTTCGGAGATAATACTCAGGGAGTCAGAGCAGATATCTGGGGAATAAACGGATTTAATATTAAATTGATCGCGGTAGATTTTTCCGGTGGCGGTGGTGAGGACGGTTATATCGGCAGGATTACCCGAAGTATGTTTAATGGAAAATTTATCCTCGGGACTTCATACTTAAGAAAAAATACAATTATTATTGAAGATGAATTTGACACAGAAAATCAACATGAAGATTATAACCAGGTTGTTGCAGGAGACTTTAAGATTTCTATTAAGGGAATCGACTTATTTGCAGAGTATGCAGAATCAAAAACGAAATTGGACTCTGAAGTATTTGAAGATCAGGAAGCTTCCCCTGATGCTTATAAGGTTGAGATCCGAAATATTAAAATCGGTAATTTCAGAACTGGAATCTACAACATCAATTTCAGTTACCGTGACATTGGAGAAAACTATACAAACTGGATGGGAAAATCGGATAATGACCAGGTGGGCTATAATCTCAATTCATATTATCTTGTTGCCGGGTTTGCGATAACATTTACATTCAACTACGATTATCAGGAAGAGCATAATGAAGTCCAGGCACTTTATAAACCTGAAATGACTTTAAATACGAAGGAATATTTTTATTATGAATCATACATTGAGTTTACAAAAGGTTTCAAGTCAAAGTTATATTTTCGAAACGGAAAAGATTTCTGGTATGGTGAAGAATATGAGCACAATGATATTTTTAGTGAGTTAATTGTAGAGAATAAATTAGGATTTTTAAAAACACAATTTAAAATAAAAGATATCGATTCACAATTTGAAAAATATATTTATGGAACTGAACTTGTAATTAATCTCTCTGATAAATTCCGGCTATTCACACGTTATCTTAATGTTCTCGAGTTAGGTAAAAACCGTGAGAATGTTTTTGTACAATTTCAGTACTACCCCGGGAGCGGAGCTGAGCTTTTCCTGGAATACGGCAACAGCGGTTATGGAAATGATGGATTGGTTGACGACGATGACTTTATCTCAGGTGGAGATAACGAAAATAGAGTTCAATTAATCTTTAAGGTTTGGTTTTAATTAAGTAATTTCACTATTGTTCTTTTAGATAAATAAAAGTTTAGAATTTAAAAATATATGGAGTTTATTAAATGAAAAAAAGCAAGTTTATAATTTTACTTCTATTAAGTCTTTTTCTTATATCTTCGGTCTATGCATCTCTTCCGAAGAAGGCAAAGGGCGGGATAGAATTCTCGTATGAGAACCCATCTGCTGAAGCAGTATTCCTGGTCGGCGAGTTTAATAATTGGGACATAACCAAAACCCCAATGAAAAAAGATGACAAGGGAATTTGGCGAGTGACAATTAAATTTGACCGAGGTGTTTACCAGTATAAATTTTATTTTGACGGCCAGTATATCCAGGACCCTGACAACCCTGACTCCCAACCTGATCCGTACGGCGGAAAGAACAGTACCATTACAGTTGATAAATACGGCAATGTTATTCGGACAACGAAGAAGGAAAAAATCGTCTCCAAGACACCATTAAATTCAAAGGTTTATATTGGCGGTTTATATTATGGTAAATATTCTTGGCAACCGGAGTCATCAGATTATGATAGATGGAGACTGGGTTCACCTATCCATAATATTAATCTATTTTTCAAATCACAGATAAATGAAAATATAACATTGAAAACGACAATGGCTATTAATAATAATGTTGAAGGCGTTGATCTATGGAAATCTCATCTACGGTTTTTTAATTCATACCTAAAATTCTCAGCGAAGAAATTTGATTTGATTACATTTGATAATTACGAAATAGTTCAGTTTAATGATCCAGCAGGATTATTTGGAAATGTTGGGATATTCAATCACCCATTCGGGAGAAATACCAGGGGGATTGTTTTTCAAACTTATCCGTTTACAACAGATGTGACTTTTATCTACGGAGATGCAATCGGGATAGATGCTGCAGAATACTACTCCCCGGGAATGGCAAAATTATATTCTCAATATACAGACTTCCTTGGATTACGGCTCCAGAAAAAAATTACAAGTTTTCTATTATTAGGTTTAACAGGGAGAATGGATAGGGGTTTTGATAATAAAACCGTAAGGTCGCCAAACCTGGAAAATATCAATTATGAAGTTTATTCTGTAAATTCGACTTATGCAGTTGACCTGGAGTTTTTTAAAGACTTTGGAGATTCGTCCAACCAATTAAAAACAACAATTGAATATTTAACAGGGAATGATCTTGTCCAGGCAACTTCAATGGATAAAGATATTACAGGTGAATATGAAGATACAAAACTTAATTGGGAAACACGAAAAACAACCAGCATAATTCTTGGTGTTTCGCTTACGCTTAGGAAATTTTTCAGAACGGAATTTGAATTTGAATCAATTAACACAACTTTATCACCGGAAGGTGTTTACTTTGCAACTTTCGACTCAAGTTTTGATGAGTTAAATTCAAAGATTAATAGACAGAAACTAAATATTACATATCAATTAAACCTGAGAAAATTAACATTATATTTTGGAGTTGGAATTAATTTAAAAACTTTTGACTGGGCGGATGAGATGCTCTGGGATCTAAATGAACAATTGATATACCGACCTCCATTCTTTACACCGGTTCCGTATAGTGAATTTATCTGGCTTGGTTATGATAAATATGTTTTCTATACTCCATCTATTAAACTTAAGACTGTTGATAATAGATTGATACTGTCACTTGACAGTAAGATAAGTGCTTATGATATTGGATATGAACCAAGGTCAATGGAAAATATTGTGAAGGTTTATTTCTACTTCACTCCATCACAGAAATTCGGGATCTTTGCGAATGTTAGAAACATGAACTATTCTGATAAGGACGGACTTCTTGGTTTTGATGAAACCTTCACCGCAGTTTACGGCGGGTTCAGATATCAATTAGGGAAGAATATTAAAACCGAGATTGTTTGGGGGAATTCAACTTCACTCGCACCAATTTATAAGAATTCCTTAATCTATCACGATAGTGATCCGTATAACAGGGAGCACTACCTGATCACAAACGGCCCTAATTATAATGACTTGAGTAATGTAGATTATTTCCAAACTCAGTTTGCTGATGATCTCTATAATGCAGAAAAGAGTTTATCTAAGAAAAAAGAGATTGCAGTAAAAGCTGTAATTGAATTTTAAAAGGAGTGGATTATGAAAATTAAATTAATCCAACTGGGTTTAGTAATACTGCTAATTTCAATTCTTGCAAACTGTACAATTACAAATATTATTAAGAAACGTTTACCACCACCACAATTTGAAAAGGAAGGTGTGGTGTTTTCATTTGAAGCACCTTATGCAAAAACTGTAACGATCGCAGGTGATTGGAATAATTGGGGCGGAACATCAAGTGCGGGTGGGAGATATGACCCTAACATAGGAAAAATGATTGACCCTGATAAAGATGGGGTCTGGACAATTCTCATCCCCTACTCTGAGATTGGAGCAGGAAGACATCAATATAAAATTGTAATAGACTCAAACACCTGGGTATTAGACCCTAATAATTTTGAAACTTCTACCGAAGGCGGATTTACTAACTCATTAATAATCGTTCCTGAAAAAGGGAGATAATAAGGAGAACAATACATGAAAAAGATTTCATTAATATTAATAATATCTACTTTACTCCTGATACTTTTCGGGATGGGTTGTGATAAGAAGAACCCGACAGAGCCCTTCATAACCGAAGGTGTAAGCAGAACATATTCTTCGGTTCAGATAGTAGGGACATTTAATAATTGGGGGATTTCCGACCCTGTAAACGACTTGGTTTTTAAAGGTGAACATATTTGGGAAAAAGTAATTGCTCTAACATCAGGAACTTATGACTTCAAATTTACAACCGGTTATTCCTGGGACAATGATAACTTTGGTGAGAATGATACTCCGGAGACCGGTATTGACCCTGTTCTTATCTCCGGGACCGCAGAAAAAGACGGTGGTAATATTGCAGTAACCATTTCAAGTTCCGGAAATTATAAATTCATTTTTAATGATCAGAACTTTGAATATTCAGTTGAGAATGTTGGATATATCCCCGAAATAACTAACTATACAATAAGTTCTATCTCTTCAGCCGACACATTCACATTCAGGTGCCAGGCAACTGATTTAGATGGAGCAGTATCCTGGGTAAAAGTTCATTATTGGGATAATGCCGGCGGAGCTAATACCGAACAAATAGAAACTCTAACAAACACAACCGGTAATACTTATATCTCAACAGTAAAAGCACCTTCTTCAGATGGTGAATACACATATTACTTTGAAGCAAGGGACGATGATGGTAACCTGTCTTATTATCCGAGCAATGCCCCTGCCTCAAAAGAGACCCTGGTTGTTAGTGACACAATAATAATCGATGGTGTAATCGATACACTATATGGTATTCCAATTGCATCAGACCCTAATACAGATGGAAATGGAAATGATGTAATGGACCTGGTTGATCTATATGTTTACGATGATGCGGATAATTATTATTTCCTCTTCACAATTGATGGGAATACTGGTATAGATAATTGGGGGAAATATATGATTTACATTGATACTACAAATGATGTAAACGGAGCAACTCTGGATGCCTGGGGTAGAGCTGTAATTGTAAATGATAATCATAAACCTGAATATGCCCTTAATTGCTGGGTTGATGACCTGGCGTTCGGTACGACAAAATCTCAATTATTCTCATGGAATGGAGTAAGCTGGGATCTTCCCGGACAACCCGATGAAGCTGCACTATCTTCAGGAACAATAAGTATTATCGAATACCGTGTTGCAAAATCGAAGCTTGGAAATCCGACCGAAATCTGGATTGAAGTTTGGGATACAGGTAATGGTGGGACAGATAATGCCCAGGATACAATTAATAATCCTGCAGATGACTGGAATGCTGGTGATTGGACTACTCAATCTGATCTCGATTGTACAACACATTATGTAAATCAAAATTGAGAAAAAACAAAGAAAAAAAATTTAACATGGACTTGAACGAGACATGTAGTGATAATTTAAAAACGACTGATTGTCATTGCGAGAGAGGAGTATAACGACGACCGCGGCAATCTCGTGTCATTTAAAGACCAAAGCATTGTATCTCAAACAAAGTAGGGGTTAAGGGCCTTAACCCTGATCGTGATTAATAATCCTCCTGGATGAAATGTATAAAAACAAAAAAAAGAATATGAAAACATCGAATGTAAGGATTAATAAACGTTCGAACAATCGGTTTATCAATTAATAATTATAAAGGGAGCAAGCTCCCAGATTGCCGCAGCACTAATAAATTAGTGCCTCGCAATGACAAATAAGCGGTTGTTTGAGAAGCACTCAGTCGTTTAATTCAGCATCGTTCAGCATGCGCTGTATCAGGATATACCATACAAACTTTGGCAGCGCCAGCATACGGCGCCATCGATAAGGCGCTCTGATAAGGCGATATAACCATTCAAGGCCTAATCTTTGAAATAAGAACGGGGCACGTTTAACCTGACCTGATAGAATATCAAAGCTCCCGCCTACTCCGATAAAAACGCCTTGATCAAATGCATAATAATTTCTATTTATCCACTTTTCCTGTGCAGGACTACCAAGTCCCACAAATATTATTTCCGGTTGAGACCTCGTTATCTCCTCAATTATAAGGACCTCTTCTTTCTTTGAAAAGAAACCGTGATGAAAACCAACAATTTTTATCCCCGGAAAATTCTCTTCCAGACCCATTTTAATTTTAGTTGTAATTCCGGGACTGCTTCCAAGTAAAAACAATCTATAACCTTTAAATGCACAGAGTCTCAATAACCTTTTTGTCAGGTCGATTCCTGTAACCCTTGATTTCAGAGGTTGACCAAGAAAGTTTGAAGCCCAGATGAGACCAATTCCATCTGGAGTAATAATTTTTGCGTCATTTAAAATCCGCTTAAATAAAATGTTTTCAGTTGCCTTCATGACCATAAGTGAATTTGCAGTAATGACGTAGCCTTTTCTCCTCTCGTCAACAAGGTTAATTATTTTATTAATCGTTTCATTATAATCAAAGTTGTTAATCTTGACATTTAATATTAAGGCTTCAGGGGGATACATAAAGAATTTCTTTTTCTTCCGGCGCATGATAGTAAATGCAATAAATGTAAACAGGAGGACTTCCAGCAATAAAACCAGGAATATTGTTGAGTGAGATACTTCAAAGTACCATGATATAAGATAAGTTGATACGGTAAGCAAGTATAGGAAGAAAATAAAAGTTAAGACATAATTCATTTTCAGAGTACCTTGAAACACTCTTGAATCCAAGCTTGCAACTAAAGTTCCCTTAAGGTAAGAGAATAAAATAATCAATATAAATATAAAAATAAATATTAAAATCAAGACAACAGGTAAGAAGACAAGAAACATAGTAGATAACTTTGTATATCCTATCAGGCTGAGAACTCCGAGTAGGAAACCTATTAAGAAACTCCCTGATTTACCTGTCAGGATTTTTGCTGGGTAGAATTCATTTCGAAATATACTCAAGAGAGAACCCAGCACAATTATTGTAATGAAGAAAACTGGCTGATCAATATTCCCTTGTAATTTCATCAGGAGTAGAATTCCTATTAATGCAATACTTATAGCCCCGGAGATAAATCCTTCAAGTTCAAAAAACCAGGAGAGGAAATTTGTAACCAGGAAAAACCAGATTAATGTAATCGCAATTGAAACAAATCCATTCAGGTAGATAATCTTCCCTGACGGCAGCATGAAAAATTTGATTTTTATATCAAGTAGAATAATGATAATAAAGATAAAGAGTTCGAGCAATAAGCGCTTTCCTTTATTTAACTTTCCTAAATCCTCAAGTAACCCGATCATCATTATAAAGAATCCTGCTGAGATAATGAAGAGGAAAAGGTAATCAATGGTAGTATCAAACAGATATATGGATAGGATTATTGAAATTAGTATTGAAAAGAATAGGATTGATCCACCAAGGAATAAAGCAGGAGTTTTCCTAAAGAATGTAGAGTCTTTAAATCTATCAGACCATCTCATCTTGAGTGTAATAAATGTTAGGGCTTCAGTAATTATAAAAGCAATTAGATATATAAAGATGAACTTCATATAAAATGCTTTTGTTTCTTTTTAATTTTCAGGAATGCTTCAACTACTTGCGGATCATATTTCTTCCCTGAATTCTCTTTTAGAATATCAATTATTTCATCTTCCGTCATAGCATATCGATATGCTCTATTTGTGTGCATAGATACATAAGAGCTAACTAAAAAGATTATCCTGGCTAAAAGAGGAATATCACCGTGTTTCAATTGTTTTGGGTATCCTGAACCGTCGAAGTTTTCATGACACGCTTCGACAATATGTGCGGTTCTTTCGAGGATGGGAACAGATTCTAAAATTGATGCTCCAAGAACTGTATGCTTTTTAATCCTTTTAAACTCTTCCTTTGTTAATTTCTCACGCTTATTTAAAATATCTTCAGAGACATGAACAAGCCCGATATCCTCAAATAATGCTGCTAATCTCAGGTGAATTAAATCATCACCCTTAATCCCTAACTTCTTCGCGACTAAAGTCGATAACTCCGCAACCTCTTCATACGCTCCGGCTTTATATGGATCCCTGAAATTAAATGATTTCATTAATGTAAAGATATACCCCATAAAATCTCTTTTTAAAAGAGTAAGAATTAAATCTGAATATATGATATAATAAAACATTTTCTTGAATTTAACAACTTTTCCCCGGGCTGCATCGGAAATATTATCTGAGTTTATAATACAGATAACATCTTCTTCATCATCCAGAATTGTTTTAAAGATTTTCTTTGGATTCTTAAATAACAAGTGCGGTTTCTTAAGTTCATCAAATTCTACTAACTCTTTTTCTTTACACTTAGTTTTACCTGATTTTAGTAGAATATGATATTGTTTAATTCTATCTTGATCAAAATCCCTGACTAAAAAACAAAATTCAACATTTTCAAATTCCATATCGTCTAAAATATCTTTTATTAAGTCTGTCGTATTTAAATTAGAACGGATCTTCTCAACTAACCTGATATTAGTTGAATACTCAAAGAAATCCTTAATGATATATTCAACTAATTCCAATGCATTATCTTCGATCTGCCTGAATATTCTGGCGTTCTTATATGCTAAGCTTGTTTGATTGCAAAGGATCTCAACATATTTCTGCATTTCAAGTGAATAATGAGAATCCTCTTCTCTTGGAACAAGTAAAATTACACCAAGGTGACCTTCAGTGTGGAAGATCGGGGCTGCAAGAACTTTTTTTAGGTCAAGGAATTTTAATAAATGATTCTTTGGATCATCAATCTCTATAACGTCAATTACCGATTTCATACACTTAACAAGAGAATTATTCATTGGCAGGTCATCAGAAGAAGTCAATGTAATCCTTCGAATCGTATCCTTCTCTAACCGGAGTAACATCCAACCATCCCGGCTATCGGTAATTTTAATTGACCTGACAAGGATAGTTCTGAAAACTTCATCAAGATCAAAAAACACGTTTACACCACTTGAGATATCATAATTCATCAGGATATCTTCAGATAGTTCAGTCAGCTCATCAACAACCTGGGCTATACGATATTCCTTGTTCCCGAGCTCTTCAAATATCCCGCTAATACCTTTGAATAAATAAATAGTCTTTTCTATTGCAATGTCCTTTAATTTCTTCTTTGGAATACAGCCGCCGACAATCCCAACAAAGTCATTATCAATAAAAATCGGGATGATTAGGTTATCAAAACCCGCATAGCATTTTGCCTTTATCACATCCTTCATCCCGACTGCAAGCTCAAGATGATTTAAACAACTTTGCTGACAACGGGTTTCAAGGATATTCTGCTCTTCTGCTGAACAATATTTCGATTTTATAGGAACTAAAAAATCACCGTCCTTGGAGACTATAAAAATATTAAAGTTAATCCCCATATCAATATTAAAGAGGATATTCTTTTCCTGGAGCTCATTTACTAAAGATTTTAAAAACTTAACTTTATCTAACATTATTCAACCTTATTTTTTCATTAATTGATAAATATTATTAATCTCATGCAAGGTTAAGATTCCTGCAAATACACCGTTTCGATAAATAACTCCTAATTTTGCCCGCTTTTCAACTATTGCCATAAAAGCTTTAAACAGGTCATCTGTCTCCTTAATCGTTAAGAACTTATCAGATATCATAACTTCAAGTTTAACCCTGAGATCACCTTCATAATAACGTTTAAATATCTCCTCTTTCGGAATAACTCCTATAACAATTTCATCTTCAATAATTGGGTAGTATTCCTGCGTACTATTTACAATTAAGTCACTCACTTCAAAAACCATGTTTTCCTTCTTTAAAGTCTTAATGTTTCTCTTGAATAAATCTGCAACCTTGTAATTCGAAAGGATATGCCTTAGAGTAAACATCTGCTCTTCCTGCTTTGAACCGAAGAAAATAAATACACCAATTAGGGCGACCCAATATTGTTTGAAAAATATCGCGAGGATAACCATCAAAATTGCAAGAACTCTCCCGACTTCTGCGGCAATATGTGTTGATTTTGTATAATTAAAAAATATCGCAAGGATTCCACGAAGAACTCGACCTCCATCCATTGGAAATATCGGCAGTAAATTGAAGACTGCCATTATAAAATTAAATGAAATGAACATTCTTGGAAATGTATAACTATCGAAATTCATGTCCATAAGGAAAGCTTTTCCATATATTAAGCTAAAGATCAGAAGCCCGGCTAAACCAATAATAATATTTACCATTGGTCCCGACACCGCAACAAGAATCTCTGCAATAGGTTTCTCGGGAATCTCCTTCATCCGAGCCATCCCGCCAATGGGTAATAATGTAATGTCTTCAACCTTATACCCGAATAAACGGCCTACTATACTATGTGCAAGCTCATGAAGAATAACAACTGTGAATATTGCAATGATCCAAAATAAAGAAAATAAGAATGAACCCAGACCTGATGATATGAAAAAGTAAAGCAGTATAAAAATTAACAGTAAGAATGAGATGTGGATTTTTATCGGGATTCCAAAAATTTTAAATATTTTAAACGACCATTTCATAACTTCTCCTTAATTTTTAATGATATCATAAAATGTAAAAAAAGTCAAGTCTTGTGAAGCGAAAAAAATAGTTTCGCTTCGCTCTACATTTAAGATTTACGATTGATAATTATTAATTTAAGATTGATTTTGCATTATGTATTACAATGCTTTTGTTTGGAGCAATATTTCTTAATGCGAAATTTTTAATTTATTTATTCGAAAACAAAAGAATGTCATTGCGATGGAGCGAAGCGACTGCGGCAATCTGTTCAATTCGAAGACCAAATAATTGTTTCACAGACAAAGTAGGGGCATTGTTTGCTTTCGCAAACAACAGTTTGAGTAATCAGTTTGAGTTTGCTCCTATAAATAGGAGAGTCTTACAAATAACGTATTAAATTATTAAGAGTTTCACAAACGAAGTGAAGTGATCCCGATCAATTTCAGGAACATGAAATTAAATCGGGAAACCCTGATCAAATGAATTTAATCCTCCCGTATGAAAAAAAACAAAAAAAATAAAATCTAACCGCCCCGAAAAAAACGGGGTAAACTCCGGATGCAGAGGACGCAGAGAAAAAAAACAAAAAACAAAAGAAACAATATTTAACAGGGACTTTTACGAGACATGTAATGGACTATAGCATCGCTTCGCTCTGCAAGTAAAAATTAACAATTAATAATGAATAATGGTTTTGCTTTATATATGAGAATGCTCTTAGTTAAAGTTGGAGTTGCTTAATAAAACAATTGAATGCCTTTATAAAAATAGCCGCTGACTGACTGAAAGGAAGGAATCCCGACTTTTCATATCGGGAAGAGGACGCCCCGAAAAAACGGGGTAAACTCCGGACGCAGAGAAAAAAAAT
>DAOVMD010000271.1 GCA_030630935.1 Candidatus Mcinerneyibacteriota bacterium
CTCCAATATTAATAGAAGTTGAGAAACTAAAAAAGCCCTTTAAAGTTCCATGGTTAAAAAATAAAACTATTGAGATAGTATGGACTCCATAATATTCTATTTTATATGACGATTAAACTACTTGCGAAAATCGGTGTTAAAGCAAATCATTCTTACTTATTCATTTTTTATTGTTACTTTTTCATTATGAAGTGAAGCGAAACTTTTTTCTTGACTTCAAAGACAAATAGTTATATAATTCAATTATAAAATTGCAGGTTCAAAAAGATGGAAATATCTTCGAGTAAAAAATTTTTATTAACTCATATCCTTATCATTGTATTCATTAGTGCAATTGGCGGTGGATTCTTTTCAATAATTGCATTTGGAACAAGTTCCTATTATATAATTCAAGGAGTTTTAATCGGAGTCCTTATTAGTGCCTGTATCTCAATGACAAATATTTTTTTCTTTCAAAAATATCGAAAGAAAGCAAGGTTAATAGTCTCATTACTATTTGAAAATTTAACTTATGCCGTTATAATCACTGCAATACCTGTTATTATAGGAACCATATTTAAGAATGAAGTGATTTTGAGATTTGAAAATATTATCTTCACAGTTATCTTTTCATTTTTCTTAACTTTCTTCTTTTCATCGACAATGGATCTATTTCGGCTTCTTGGTCCGCGAACTTTTAAAAGTTTCTTAACAGGGAAATATTATAAACCTAAAGAAGAAAACCTAATCTTTATGTTCCTGGATATTAAAAATTCCACTACTCTTGCAGAGAAAATAGGGAATAAAAAGTTTCTTTCATTCCTGAGTGAATTTTATATTATTATTTCTGATCCTATTTTAAGGTTCAAGGGTGAGATTTATAAATATATTGGAGATGAAATTATTATCACCTGGGATTTACAGAAATCCTTTGGAAAAAGCAGTTGTATAGAATGCTTCTTTGAAATTCAAAAACTTATCAAGAAAAATAAGGATTTTTTTCAAAGAGAATTTGGAATACTCCCTGAATTTCGAGCATCACTACATTCAGGATTAGTTTCTATTGGAGAAATGGGTTTCTTAAAAGCAGAAGTAGCTATACTCGGTGATGTAGTAAACACAACTGCACGAATTCAAGAAGAATGCAAAACACATAAGAAAGATCTTTTAATATCAAAAGATTTATTATATAAGTTGGATCTACCTGAAAATTTTGCAACTGAAGATCTTGGAATTATATCCTTAAGGGGAAAAGAAAATAAAATCCAGTTATTTGCTTTAAAACAAAGAGAAAAATAAATAACAGGGAACTAACGAGAACTAAAAAAAACAAACAAAAAGAAAAACAAAAATTTAACAGGGACGACAAAGAGACTTATAATAGATTATTAAAACATTGTTATATTTGTTTAAAGCATTTATTACTTAAAGGTTCTAATGAATGTAAAAAACTCACCGCAGAGAGGTCCTAAACCACTCGCTTCGCTTGGGTTCAGGATAAACTCCGGACGCAGATAAAAATAAAAAAAGCAAAAACAAAATATTTCTTTAGCAGGTTGACGAACAGAGAGAGGAGATCCCGACGCGAAGTGTATCGGGAGAACTAAAGAGAACTTACGAGAACTTAAAAAAAAAGATATTTGAAATGTCCAGTAGGGGCATTGTTTTCTTCGAAAACAACAGTAATCAGATCGAGATATCAGATCGAGACTGTATTAAATGCTAACAATACTTAGTCTAGATCTAGGTCTGGATCAGGAATAATAAAACAAACTTTTTTCTTCTATCTATTATCTATAAAACAACTGTTTTCAGTTCTCTGCTATCTGCTCTCGGTTTGATTAACAGAGTTAATCAAACATGCCCTGACCATAATAAATAAAACACCCATACGATAAAAAGGTAAAAACAAAAGAGAAAATTCTCACCATTGATATTGTTTATAATCGTTTAGAGCATTTGTTGCTTAAAGACTTGATTGAATGCTTATTTCACCGCAGAGGACGCAGAGGACGCAGAGAAAAGACAAAAACAAAAAAGTTAAAACATCAAAAGAAAGGAATAACAAACGATAGAGAAATCGGTTTATCAATTAATAATTATCAATCATAAATCATAAATTCGATTCTATCGCTATATTACTCTACAGATAAAGCCCTTCAAATATTCAGTCTCCGGGCAGGTTAACCTAATGGGGTGATCAACTCCCTGAGATAGATTTGTTAATATCTGCACTTCACGATTTGCATCGCGTGCTGCATTAAATATAATTTGCCGAAAGTCTTGCTGAGAAATTCCTCCTGAGCATGAAAAAGTAGCAAGGATTCCGTTTTGAGTCAAAAGTTTCATTCCGAGAAGATTAATATCTTTATATGCTCGAAATGCTTTATTTTTTTGGGCTCTGGTTGGAGCAAGTTTTGGCGGGTCAAGAATTATCAAATCGAAATCAGCTGAACAATCTCTAAACTTACGGAGAGTTTTAAAAACATCTTCATTAACCAGCTCAAATATCGAATCACTAAGATTATTCAACTCCAGGTTTTTCTTAGCCAGGTCTAATGCTTGTTTTGATGAATCAATAAGGGTTGAGGATTCTGCACCATGGGCCAGGGAGTAGACTGAGAATGCACCAGAATATGAAAAGCAATCAAGAACTCTTCTTTCCTTTGAAAAGCTTGAAACGACCTCCCGATTCCGACGTTGATCAAGATAAAATCCGGTCTTCTGACCTTCCTTGAGATTCACTGAAAACTTAAAATTATTTTCATTTATTATTATGGAATCAGGAACTGAGTCACCATATAAGATTTTCGAAGTTTTCTCCAACCCTTCTAATTTCCTTGTTACAGAATCACTTCTCTCGAAAATTCTTGAAGGACTTGTTAAGTCCAACAAAGCATTTACAATAATTTCTTTAACTTTTTCGATTCCCGCAGTAAGAACCTGCATAACGAGATAATCACCATATTTATCGACTATTAACCCCGGCAGGTAATCTGCTTCGCTAAAAATCAATCGGTATGAATCAGTTTTAATTATTGAATCACGACGGGAAATTGAGTTTTTTATTTTTTCTTGCCACCAACTATCATTAATATCAATGTCCTTATTCCACTCAAGCAACCTGATACTTATCTGAGATTTTGAGTTGTAATAACCGTATGCAAGAAATCCAGAAGAGTGATCACATAACTCTATTATTTCCCCGTCTATAATCCCGGGATCAACCTTTTTAATTGCACCGGAAAAAATCCACGGATGCTTTTTTAAGACTGGTTTTTCTCGACCCTTTTTTAAGATAATCTTTTTCATATCAAAACTGTTTCAATCTCTATTTCTGTGATTTAATCCAGTCACTTAGATCCTCGATTAACACTTCCTGAACATGACCAACCTTACTGTACTCTTCGGGTGTACTCTTTTCCTTGCCAAAGATAAATAAATGATTTAAACCGGGATAGCTTTTATAAGAAAAGTTTTCCATTCCTTTTAAGCAATCCTTCCAGAGTTGAAAATCCTTCATTGTAACTTGGTAGTCTCTCTCGCCCTGAATGATATAAACAGGTTTATGGATTGCCTTTGCCGATTTACAGATATCATAATCATCAAAATGAATCCAATATTTATTTGAAGCACCTAATATAATTTGCGGTGATTTAGTTTTTTTCGTTTTCTGAATCTCTTTAATTTCTTTAATCTGATCTTTTGTTTTCTGAATCCCAACCTTCTCAGTTGCATCAATTTCACCATCTAATAAAGAGATATATTCAACTTGTTCAATTAAAATATCTTCTATCTTTCTAATTGTGCCAGCCATAATAATATAACCCTTTGGAATATTTGTAATCTCGGAAATTTTAGGGATCATCATACCACCCAAACTATGACCAAGGATAAATATATTTTCCGGGTCAATCTTATCATGCTCTTTTAGAACCTTGACAGCTTCAACAACATCAAGAACTGTCTCTTCCATAACTGTAAACTCATGAATAACTTTTGTTAACTTACCACCATGAACCAGTGTTCTTTTATCATATCTGAAAACCGCAATGCCTTTTGTTGCTAAACCCCAGGCAATATCTTTAAATGGTTTATTCGGGCCAATTGTTTCATCCTTATCATTCGGTCCGGAACCATGAACCAAAATTACAACAGAAAATTTCGCTCCATCTTTTGGGATTGTTAATACTCCCGGAAGTTCCCAACCTGTGAATCCAAACGTTATCTCTTCCTCAGAAAAGGAATCCCGGTTAATATATTCAAGTTCTTCAAAGTCCTTAGGTCCTGAGGATGGAACGAAGAATAGACCAGCAACTTGTTTCTTAGCTGTATATGTAAGCCTTACGTCAAGATACGTTGTCTCCCCGGACGTTTTTTGAAATTTAGTCTTAACTGCTACAATCATATATTTCTTGAAGGGTTTCTTCTCAACACCTTCAATACTGATAAATTTCCCGAATTGCTTTTCCTGCTCTTTCCAAGCTGCTTTTAATTTCTTTGCCGGAAGAGCAATCTTCATAACACTATCAAATTTCTTAACTGCGCTGGGATAATCTTCACTGACAAGGAATTTCACAAGCTCTTCCCCCAGCTCCTCATATGGTCTGTCAATATCTCCCGGTGGGGGCTTTGAACAAGAACCGGCTAATAAGATAATTAATATTGAAAGGAATACAATACAAGTACGAATTTTCATGACTCCTCCTGTTTTTATAAAATTATTATACCATATTAGTGAATTAAAATCAAGTATTCACAGATAATTTTTCTATTGTTTTCATACTTTCTGCATCACGAACAAGCTCATTTTTCTAAAAAAAGAAATTTTTCTATATATCCAATGCTTGACAAATATTTTAAATTATGATATAATAAAATTTAGTTATAATTATAAAAAGAGAACTAAATGAAAAAAAGAATCTTTGGGA
>DAOVMD010000197.1 GCA_030630935.1 Candidatus Mcinerneyibacteriota bacterium
CAATATTTTAAGAAGAGCGCATCAGAGCTTTATAATATTGAACTCACTGCAGAATCAACCGGCGGGGGTTCTGATTCAAATTTTTTCGGTGACCTTGATATACTGATGATAGACGGTCTTGGTCCGGTTGGCGGGAACGACCATACCACAGACGAATATATTGAGCTTGAAACAATTAAGCAGCGTGCTGCAATATTTAGTTTAACTTTAATTTCAATTGATAATGATAGGAGTCAGGAATGATAAAAAAAGTGGTCTTAACTTTAGTAATAATTATGTTTTGCACAGGTTTCAGTTTACCTGTATCAGCTTCCGGGACTTCGTTAACGATTGAAGACTGCATAAAATTAGCCGAAAGTAATAACATTCAATTTAAGCAGAAGGATCTTGAATTATTCATTGCAAACTTAAATCTGAGTCTTGCAAAGTCAAATCGTCGCTTTGAATCATCTGCAACACTTACAGTTCCTGATTATTCATTTTATAAGCAGCCCCAATTTTATCCCGGGTTCCCTTATAAATTCATTTATGAACAGGAGCAGACCGAGTTTAAGGGAGAGATTTCTCTTACTCAACCACTTCCTACAAACGGTTCAGTCTCTGTGTATTCCTATTTTCGGGATCAGGATTCGAATTATAATATTTATGATGATGAGCATGAATTCACTTCTAATACCGGGATCACATTAACGCAGCCATTATTCAAAGTGAATACATTAAAGGTTGCTGTTGAGAAAGCCGAGATTGAATATCAGCGTGTTCAGAACTCGTATGATGAAGTAAAGCAGAGTATCCGATATGATGTGAAGAAGAAATTTTATAATGTTTTATATTCCAATGCCCAGGTCGAGATTGATAAGGAGAATGTTAAGAACTCCGAGTATATCCTGAGCATTACAAATGAAAAGATTATTGCAGGTTTACTTCCTGAGATTGATAGACTAACTGTTGAAGTTGAACTGGCAAATAACACGTCTCAATTATTTGAGGCTGAGATGAATATGGAAAATAAGAAGAATGAACTAAAGAGATATTTAAATATTCCGCTTGGAGAAGATATAACTGTTCAGGGTGAGATTTTAATAGAGCAGGATTTCAACTATTCCATTTCAGAGCTGGAGAAGTTCGCGATTAATAATCGAGCTGACCTGAAGAACACTAAGCTTCGACGTAAACTTCTTGAACTTGATCTGAAGGAAGCCCGGTATCAGAAACGTATCACAGCGGATATAGTTGCGAACTATGGATATGAAGGTCGGGGTGATGATATTTCTGAAGCGATGGAAACTTTTGAATCTAATCGCTGGGGGATAGGATTAACTATTAATATTCCAATCTTCGATTCGGGTAGAAAGAACAAAACTATACAGTTCCGGGAATTATCGATTAAATCAATTGACCTTCAAATCGAGGAGTTGGAACAGAACCTGCTCTTTTCAATCAGAACAAACTATATAATCCTTGAGAATGCCAGGAATAGACTTAATCTCCTTGAGAAAAATAAAGAGCAAGCTCGGGAGAATCTAAGTATAATTCAAATGAAATATCAGCTTGGACTTGGAACACTTGAACAGGTTAAAGCTGCCCAGCTATCTCTTCAGCGTGCAGAATTAAATGAACTGAAAGCAATTGTAGATTATAATAATTCAATTAACCAATTAAAAATTGAGGTAGGAATATGAACGATTTAAATGAAACTAACCCCCCGGAACCGACATCACCTTCGGAAGTTCAACCTCCTGCACCGGAATCAGAGAAT
The DNA here is from genome assembly GCA_030630935.1 of Candidatus Mcinerneyibacteriota bacterium. GTDB lineage: Bacteria > AUK180 > AUK180 > JAQVHJ01 > JAQVHJ01 > DAOVMD01. The sequence goes on from DAOVMD010000197.1 coordinate 1,760, forward strand.
TCACCTGAAGAAGAAGTTCAGGAGTATAAGTGGTATGATTATTTAATGAATATTTTCGTTGCACCAGGTGAAACTTTTCAGCAGCTTGGTAAGAAAGCAAAGGTACTTTTCCCGATTTCAGTTATGTTTATCGCCATGACTATTTATTACCTCAGTATTGTTCCAAAGATGATGGAGATGCTGCCAAGTGTTATGGAGAAAGTTATTGATGCTCATAATATAAAGATCCCACCCGATTGGACTGAAGAGATGATGATAAACAGGATGATAAAAGGTCAGCTTATCTCAGGTTATATTGGTCAATTTGTGATGGTTGCGCTTATGCTTTTGTTTGCAGCACTCTTTATTTTTATTTATTTTAAGTTTACTGATAGAGAAGCAACATTTAAAAAAACTTTTTCCTTAGTTACATTTGCCTGGTTCCCCAATATTCTTCATTCTTTATTCATAGTTATATTATTACATGCAACTAAGTTCAAAACCATTCATACAGTTGGAGATTTTCAAAAACAATCTTTGGGTTTTCAACTTCTAATGTCATCCGAGAACCTTGAAACAGTAATGCAGAAATTACTTTATATTTTCCTGACATTGAATAATCCGTTCCTGGTCTGGTCTCTGTTCCTCCTTGTAATAGGAATAAAGTATATTTACAAAACAACATATCAGAAAGCAGTTGTTCCGGTTATTATTCTTTGGATTCTATATACTTTTCTATTAGGGTCTTTGGTATTTATCGGAATGAGTAAACAACAACAATTTTAAACAGGTTTTTATTATGAATATGAAAAAGAAAAGATTAGTTTTCATTTTAGTAATCATAGCTGTAATGAGCATCTTGATTATTGCATTCTTATCACAGAAGGAATCGTATAAGAAGCTTACCAAATGCCGAATCACTTCGATTGTATATTCAGATATCTGGGAAGAAGTTCAGGTTACAGGTCAGATTGAAATGGAAGCAGAGACGTTTCTTGCTCCCGGGATTGACGGGTTCATTGAAGAGATCTATGTTAAGGAAGGCGACCACATCAAGAAAGGTCAGGCCTTATTGAAAATTAAGAACTCAGATTCATTGATTTCAATCTATAAAGATTTTGTTACGACAAAAGCCAGCTTAAAAACTGCAAAAGATAAATATATATCTTATGAAACTCTTTACCATAATAGAGCAGTTTCAAAAATTGAATTTGAGAATTCAAAAAACGATTATGAAAACATGTTATTTTCATTCAACGCAATTAATGAAAGGATTAATCTGCTGAAATTAAAAGGCGTTCGTTTTCCTGAAAAAATCACACTTAATATAAAATCTGATACAATAATTGAAGCCCCGGTTGACGGGACTATTATGTTAATTAATTACAAAACCCGTGAGTTTCTTTCTTTAACCAACACAATTATGAAGATTGTAAATCTTGATACTCCGATCGCAGTTTTAAACTGTGATGAAATTGATGTTAACCAGGTGAAAGTAGGGCAGAAAGTAATTATCAAGAGTGAGGCACTCGGAGAACAGGAGTTGGATGGAACAGTTTATCAAGTTGGGTCACTTGCCGTAATCAGGGATAACCTTTCAACTATTGAAGTAAAAGTCAAGATTGCAAATCCTGAAAATATTAAACTTAGACCCGGGCTGACATGTGACGGGAAAGTAATAGTCCGGGAAAATAAGGATGTATTCACTGTACCCCTTGAATCAATCTATGAAGAAGTTAACAAGATGATCACAAAAAAATCAGTAGTAGTAAAAGAGAACATTAAACGTGAGCATAAACGATTTGTATTTGTGATTGAACCATTAGTTCCTGAGAAGAAATATAAAGAATATTTCGTAGGAATCCTGAAAAAGAAAATTGTTGAGACTGGAATTAGTAATGACAGGTTTATTGAGATTACAACCGGTCTCGAGGAGAAGGATATGGTAATCGTATTTTCGGAGAAAGTGGTTGCTTCCGAGGAAAAAGTTTTGTATCTTCTCGAAAATAAGGAAGAGGGAAATTCAAATGGACATGATTAAGATTGAGAATGTTTCAAAGATTTATAAAATGGGTACGATTGATGTTCCGGCGTTAAGGGAGGTTAGTTTTTCAATTAAGCAGAATGAGTTCGTTTCAATTATGGGTCCATCCGGTTCCGGGAAATCAACCTTAATGAATATTATTGGTTGTCTTGATACCCCTACAATTGGGAGATATTTCCTGGACGGGATTGAAGTGGAGAAGTTAGGAGATAATGACCTTGCCGCAATCAGGAATAAGAAAATCGGGTTTGTTTTTCAAACATTTAATTTACTTCCGAGAACAAACGCCTTGAAAAATGTGGAATTACCATTAATCTATGCCGGAGTTTCAGTGAAGGAACGTGATAAAATTGCTAAGTCACTTTTAGTGGATGTTGGACTCGGAGACAGGTTTGAACATAACCCGAGTGAACTCTCCGGTGGTCAGAGGCAAAGAGTTGCAATCGCAAGGGCACTCGTGAACACCCCGTCTATCTTACTTGCTGATGAACCGACCGGGAACCTTGATTCAAAAGCCGGTGCAGAGATTATGGAGATATTTAATTCGCTCCATCAGAAAGGTGCAACTATTATCCTCGTAACTCATGAAAGGTATGTCGCTGAATTTGCAGATAGAATCATTCACCTGTTTGACGGCAAAGTAGTTAAGGATGAAAATGTAGATAGGGTGAAAAAGTAATGAATTACCTTGAAGCATTGAGACAAAGTCTTTTAAATCTTAAAGCTAATAAAATGAGGTCATTCCTCACGATGATTGGGATTGTAGTCGGTGTGGCTGCGGTCGTTGGAATTATCTCTATGGGTCAAGGTGCAAAGGAAAGTATCAATAAAGACCTCAGAAGCTTTGGTGAGAATCTGTGGGCGGTCTATCCTGATTACGATTATGAATTGAAGAAAATGGCAAAACCAATATATGAACGAGACCTGGTTGCATTTGAAAATATAAATGAAATTAAATTGATATCCCCTGTTTATCATTATGGAGTAAATATTAGAAGGTATAATAAAAATATGTCATCTTCCATGCTCGGAATCGATAAGAACTATATGAAAATTACAAATAGAAAAGTCTCATTAGGACGAGATTTCCGTGATTCAGATTTTGAATATAATAGATATATTTGTATTATTACCGAGAAGATCCAGGAAGACCTGTTTAAGTCTGAAAATCCAGTTAACCAGACTATAAAAGTAAATAAAATTAACTTCACAATAATCGGAGTATTAAAACCACAGGAGTTGGAATCATTCCTTTCAAACTTGGTCCAGAAAGAAAATAACGTATTAATCCCGAAGAGATTTGTAAAGAGAATCACTTCAAGAAATCAAATTTCTTATGTTTATCTAAAAACAAAAGAGAACGTAAATTATAATGAATTCCAGAGTAAAATACGCAGAATACTAAAATGGAAAAAAGGTCCCGGGAATAAATATGTTGTCAGCTCATTAGAACAGCAAATTAAAGTTTTTTCGAACGTTATGAATACTGTAACAATGATTATCAGTATCATTGCGGGGTTATCTCTATTTGTCGGGGGTATAGGGATTATGAATATCATGCTGATTTCTGTGACCGAAAGAACAAAGGAAATCGGGATTAGAAAAGCAGTCGGGGCTTCAAGAGGTGATATCCTTAGACAGTTCCTGATTGAAGCAGTTGTACTATCTTCAATTGGCGGTGTGTCAGGGATAATATTCGGGAGCTTGTTCTCAGTTGTGATCGCAAAGATCGCGCATTGGCCAGTTTCAATTTCTGTTCCTTCAATAATAATTGCATTTACATTCTCGTTCGTGGTTGGGATCATCTTCGGAATATTTCCCGCGAATAAAGCATCACGACTCAATCCAATCGATTGTTTACATTACGAATAATTTAATAAATATACAGTAGGTTGTCCGAAAATTCTATTATGTCATTGCGAGGAACGAAGTGACGTGGCAATCTCTTTTGAAAAAGAAACATGGATGGGAGTAAACAAAAACATTGACAGAGAATTAATGAGAACTTTTTAAAATATAAAAAAAAGAAAAGGAAAATTTTTAACAGGGACTTGAACGAGACTTATAAGTAACTTATTAATATTGTTTAAAATTGTTTAGATCATCTGTTGGGGGCAAAACCCCATCGTTCTGGCTAGTTATAATACTTATCCAAAGTACTAAACTTCAGTCAAAGTCAGCCCTGCAAGCAGGGTTTGCTATACTTGACCATGATTAAAAATAATAACATTAGAAAAACAATTGAATGCAAAAAATAAATTTACAGAGAACTTAACGCATCGCTTCGCTCTGCAATTAAGAATGAATAATGAAAAATGAATAAGTAAGAATGTTTTTGCATTAAATATTAAAATGCTTTTATTTAGATCATCTGTTGCTTAAAGATTCGATTGAATGCAAAAAAAAAGATTTC
>DAOVMD010000299.1 GCA_030630935.1 Candidatus Mcinerneyibacteriota bacterium
ACGATTTTTAATTTACTATTCAGAGCTGATGCGAAGCATGCATTGAACTCTTGAACTATTGTATCGGAATGCATCGATGGTAATCGATGCAAGGTTTTTACATTGATTCACGAGTTCATCAATGCACTCCAAAATCTACAATAACACTTAAACAATATTTTCTTGACTAATTATTTTTTTTATGGTATATTATGATTAAAGTAAGGTGTATATGAATTTATTTGCGAAAATAAACTGGTTATTCAATTCATCGGAAACTCTTGGAGAACTCTACAATATTACTTCAAAGACAAAATTCTCTTATTATTTTGAAGATCCTGAGACGGGAAAATTAATTAAAAAGTTCCTTCCCAGCATTGGGCAGGAGGAAGAGAACCCGCCCTATAATGAATTACATAAAGACCAAGCTGATTCATATACAAAGATTAAACTTGGTAAGATTTCGTATTACCCCCAATTTTTTGCAGAATATAAAATTCAATTTGGCAATGATTATCTTGTAATGAGTTTTGTTCAAACCGGTCTTGGCTTAAGAATTACCGCAGAAGGGATCAGTAATATAAAAGTAATTTTTGACCAGAATGGAGAAAAGACAAAGTTCTTAACACCCTTCAATATTTTTATTAGGACTTTTGCAAATCAGAGTATTGAATTTGAATGTTCCTATCAGAAAGAGCAGCCAAGAGATATTTTCAGTCCCAAGGAATTATATTCGATCCTGTGGAATCTATGCATAGATGATAAGAACAACTTATTTGTTCCCGTTTCAATGGGCTGGGTAAAGTTAATCTCGGACATTTATAAAATCTCACATTCAAAGGGTCCCCTCATCTTCAACTGGGACCAATCATTTTCGTCGATACTCTCTGCAAAAGATTTCCCGGAACTCAGTAAATACTTAATAGATCAATTAATTAATTTAATTGATGATGAAGGTTTTATTCCTCAATTAACTATTTCAGATATTACAACTAAAATTTCAAACCCGCCTATTCTCTTTTTATCAGTTGCTTATTATTATCTAAACAATAAAGATTTGAATTCTTTAAAAATCTGGTATCCGTATTTAATCGATTATATAAACTGGTGGGAAAATAATCGTAGAGTTGACTGGAATGAGAATCTTTTCACCTGGGGTGGGGATTCTTCTTTTGAATCCGGATTGGAATCGGGTTGGGATAATTCACCTTTATGGGAGCGCTTTCGATATGATGGAGATAGCAAAAAATTCAAAACTGCTTCTACTATGGCATCAGGATTGATCATATTATCATACAGAATTTTAGAGATCCTTTCAAAAATATTAGGGAAATCTGATGAGGAGAAGAGATTTAAAAATCGAAGGAAAGAGATAATTGAATCAATTGATAAATATATGTGGTCTGCGAATCTTGAAGCTTATCTCCCAACTAATTCCGATGGTTCTCAAGTAGAAATTATTACACCGGGGATTTACTATACAGGATTTACCGGTGAGATTAATAAAGACAGGTTTGAAAGATCACTAAAATATATAAAGAATCCCCAAGCTTTAGGTGGAGATTTTCTAATCCCTACCCTGAATCGGTCGGATCCGTCATTTAATGGAGACGGAGATTATTGGCGAGGCCGGGTTTGGCCGCCGGTTAATTTCCTTGTAGCTGGAGCGATTGGAAATTATTCTAAGAGTTTAGCAAATAAAATTTTAGAATCGTCAAAGGAGATATTTGCAAAAAATTTCATAAACGGTATTTCCGGAGAGAATTACAGTTCTATATCAGGCAATCTATTTCCTCAGCAAGGCGTTTATTCCAGGAATTGCCCGGTTTATATCTGGGGTGGGTTATTATTAATGGATCCTGTTTTAATCTTTAATCTCTTACATATTTATACTAAGTAAAGATACTTTTCATCTCAATTACAAAATTCAGAAAAATTAATTCTCTATTGGCATTCTTCTCAACCGCACTTCTAAATTCTTCTATCTTTAAAATTAATTGCAGTAGTTTATCAAGGTCGGTTCCTTTGATTAATTTATCCATTTCGTTATTATTTAGATGTTTAAAGAACATCAGGTTATCGGGATATTTCTTCATAAAGAAGACCAAGTCTCTTAAAAGCATCTGCATGATAAGAAACCAATTAAGTAAGAATTCTCTTGAATTTTTAATCGTTGCCTTATTCTCTTTAATATTATCATCTTCAATTTTATCTTCCCGTAAAAAAGGTAATTTCTTAGGTGTAGGGCTTGTAATTTTATTTGTCTCTTTAAGTATCTGATAATAAGAATTTTCCCTGACATAACCAATTGAATTTATAACGCTTTCTTCAATTAATTTAATATAGCTTGAGGAGAGTTTTATTATTTCCCCAGGGCTTCCACCAGCGAGAAAATTAATAATCCTTTCATCTTCCAGGAGTTTTGGGTCTGTGGTTTTTAGGAAACTTTCAATTTCAGTTCTTGAGAGTTTCTGAAATTTTAAAACCTGACACCTGGAAAGAATTGTAGGTAATTGTTTCATCAGGTTACTGGTAAGTAGAATAAATAAGGTATTATCAGGTGGTTCTTCAATTAACTTTAACAAAGCATTAGCTGAATCTTTCAATTCCTTCGTATCATCAATTATAAATATCTTGTATAGTCCTTCATATAATGTTCGATAAGCTTCTTTCTTTAAATTTCGAACCTGTTCAATACTTATGGTTGTTCTATCTTCATCTCGGGTGATAAAAGTAACATCGGGAAATGAATTATTAAAAATCCTCTTACAGTTTACACACTCACCGCAGGGCTCTGCACTATCTTTACTTCGATTAAGACAATTAAGTGATGCCGCAATAACAAATGATAAATTCCGTTTTCCAATACCCTCGGGTCCATAAAACAAAAAGGCATTAGGAATAGTTTTTGTAATTATTTTGTCAATTAAAAATTTAATATTTTCGCTATTACCTAAAAATTCTGAGAAATTCCTAATCATTTATTGTTATTAATTCCTTAAGCCTTTGAATAATTATTTTTTTTATATTTTCAGGAGTGTCTTCCCCGTTAATCACCAGGAATCGTGATGTATCAGCTTTTGCAATCTCACGATAACCTTCTAAAACTTTCTTATGAAATTCTAAGTCTTCCTGTTCTAATCTATCTCCCTTTTCTGAATAACCATTTTTCTTACTTGTTTTCAAGGCCCTTCTCAGGCCTATCTCAGGTTCGAGATCAATTAAAATTGTTAAATCAGGTTTCAATGACCCCGTTGCAATTTCATTTAGTTGTTTAACAAAATCAAGGTCAAGACCCCGACCATATCCCTGGTAAGCAGTTGTTGAATCGAAATACCTGTCAGAAATTACAACAACCCCCTGTTGGAGTTGGGGTTTTATTACTTCTTCCGTATGTTGTGCTCTATCAGCGGCATATAATAAAAGTTCTGTTCTGGAAACCATTGCCTTATTCTTGGGATTGAGAAGGATTTCTCTAATTTGATTAGAGATATCAGTGCCGCCAGGTTCTCTTGAGATATGATACTGAATACCATGAGCCTTTAAATATTCTGCCAATATGGAAATCTGTGTTGTTTTACCGCAGCCTTCAGGTCCTTCAAATGTAATAAATAATCCTTTATCCATACTTTTTCCAATTTTATATTGTATTTTAACATATTCTTCTGAGTATTTCAATAAAAATTTAATAATTTATTTGACTTTTATAAAAATATGTGTTAAAATCTCTATAATAGAGTATATTATATTAAACCCTATCCTTGGAGGAAATAATGAATATAAGAGATGTCTTACGACTTATGGTGAAAAATAAAGCTTCAGATATTCACATGAAAGTCGGAAGCCCTCCTTTATTGCGAATAAATGGAGAGTTACAGCCTTCAAATCTACCAAAACTTGATATGGATACGATTAGAAAAGTAACATATTATTTTCTTCAGACAGAGGAAAGGAAGCAAAAATTTGAGAAGGACAAAGAGATGGATCTATCTCATAGTGAGCCTGGTGTTGCAAGATTTCGTGTCAACATCTTCAAAGCCCGGGGTTCATACGGGATTGTAGTAAGGATTGTTCCGGTTGAAATACCGTCTTTTTCCGATTTACATCTTCCCCCGATCCTTAAGGAAATCGCACTTGAACCCAGGGGACTTGTGCTTGTCACAGGCACAACCGGCTCAGGGAAATCAACTTCACTCGCTGCGATGATTGATTATATCAATACACACCGACGTTGTCATATTGTTACAATTGAAGATCCGATTGAGTTTTTACACAAGGATAAACTAAGCAGTATTACCCAAAGAGAGATTGGAATTGACACTTATAATTTTGAAAGCGCCCTTAAACATGTTTTAAGACAAGACCCCGATGTAATTCTAATCGGAGAATTAAGGGATACGGAAACCGTTGCTGCGGGAATCACTGCCGCAGAAACAGGACATCTTGTCTTTGGTACTCTTCATACTTCAGATTGTGTAGGAACAGTTAACAGAATAATCGATTTCTTCCCGCCATATCAACAAACTCAAGTAAAAATGCAGCTCTCCTTTACTTTGAAAGCAGTTGTATCAAT
>DAOVMD010000367.1 GCA_030630935.1 Candidatus Mcinerneyibacteriota bacterium
ACTTTCTTTTTGAAAAATTCTTTTAAATTTTCATAATTTGGGTCCTTAAACCTATATTTATTCGCTTCAAATTCCTTCTTAATATCAATTTTATATTTGCTCCTTGACTTCTCGGAATAGGCAAAAACCATCTCCTGTTCTTTCTTTTGTGCGACTTTCTTTTTGAAAAATTCTTTTAAATCTTCATAATTGGGATTCTTAAACCTAGGTTTATTCGCTTCAAATTCCTTCTTAATATCTTCTTCTGTAACAATAAGTTTACTTTTTATCTCCTCTTCAAAAAATAACTGGAAATTTACATTCTTTTCAAATGCTTCAAAACGTTTTGCTAATTTTGGTGTTTTATCAAGCTCAAGATTTAGGGCTTCAAGATATAAAATATTCTTCTTGATTAAACGTTCAAGAACCATATCGGCTGGAAGGTCTTTAAACCTTGATTTATAAGCATTATATTCGTATTCATATACTTTTAAATCGTTAATCTTTAAGATAACTTTTTCCTTATCACGGTTACAGGAAATGAAGATTAACACGAATATTGAAAATAAAATAAATAAAACGACTTTACTTTTTTTCATATTTTCCCCTTTTTAATTTTCTTAATCTCAATTGCATTAACCGGACATTTCTTAACACAAATTAAATCATGAAGACAATTTTCAATATTCTTTTTATTTACTTTAATATATCTCAGTTCAACATCAAAAACATCAACAGGACAGCATTCTTCACAGACTCCACAAGTAATACATTTACCCCTGTCTAATCTGATGACAGTATCCCCTGAATAATATTCTGAGACTTTTCGAACCCGTCTTTTATAAGTCTGTCCAATCTTGAAAACCATAATACTATTTGTAGTCCCTGAGATTCCCGGAGGAAACCCCTGAGTCATAATAATTGTATCCTGGTGTTTGAACTTGAACTTCTCAACAATAAATTTCATGACTTTATTATAATCTTTAAGATCTTTCTTCAAATCAAAATAGAATCCCGAAACTCCTCTGAAAAGTGAAACACGTTGGATTGTTTTAATTTTATTTGAAAGTGCAATAATCGGAACACCCGGATGGTATTTTGAAATCAATAACGAAGTTGCTCCGGAACTGGTGATACAGATAATCGCGGATGCTTTGGTATCTAATGATGTGTAATATGCAGAATGAGCAATTGCATTTGCAGAGAAAAATATTCGATTTTCAACTTTTACTTTTGGATTGGGTTTATATCGTTTCTTTATCTCCAGCTCAGTAGATTCAGCAACTTTAGACAACCACTTCACTGCACCCAGAGGGTATTTTCCAACTGAAGTCTCACCAGATAACATCAAAGCATCAACTCCATCATAAATTGAATATGCAATATCAGAAACTTCTGCACGGGTAGGAGATGGATTCTGAACCATGGACTCCATAATCTGAGTCGCAACAATTACAAGTTTCCCTTTCAGGTTCGTACGCTCAATAATATCTTTTTGAACTACGGGAACTTTTTCAAGATCAATCTCAACTCCAAGGTCTCCACGAGCTACCATAATTCCATCTGATACATCTATAATCTCTTCAATGTTTTTTACCGCTTCTTTACGCTCAATCTTGGAAATAATTGGAATGAATTTACCCTGCTTATGAATTAACTTTTGAAGTCCCTTGACATCAGCCGCATTTCTAACAAATGATAGTGCAAGAAAATCAACCTCACCCGAAATCGCTTCCTTAATATCTTTCAGGTCTTTCTTTGTGATAACCGATAAACCAATTTTTGAGTCAGGTAAATTAACACCTTTCCGCGGAAGTAATAACGATGCATTTTTTATCTTTATGGATATAATATCTTTTCTCTTTTTTAATACATATCCCTCAATCTTTCTGTCATCAAAAAAAATCCGCTCATTAATATCAATGTAATCAAATATCTGAGGTAAAGTAAAAAACGGAAGGTCTCCGGATTTTTCACGGCTAATCTGTAAAATTGTGTTCTTCTTTAATGTTATACCCTCAGAAGGAACTCCATCTACCCTGAGCTTAGGTCCTGAAATATCTCCCAGAATCGCAACTGGTTTCTTAAGAGATTCCGAAAGATTCCTGATCTTTTTAATCAGCGGCTTGATATCCTTAGCCTTAGTATGAGAAAAATTTATCCTAATACAATTGACACCTAACTCTATTAAATTAGTTAAAATTTCCTCAGAAAAACAAGATGGACCTATTGTAATAATTATCTTTGTATTTCTCATAATTGAATCCAAAAAAGATTTCTTTGGTAATGAAAAATGGTGGAGGATAGGGGATTCGAACCCCTTACCTCGTCCACGCCAAGGACGCGCTCTCCCAAGTGAGCTAATCCCCCATTATTCATCTATCTCTGTTTCAACCTCTTCAACAGAGGTATCAGTAATCAAAATCTCACCTTGCTTTAATTCTTCTAAAGCTTTACTAAAAAAATCAATCTCAATTAACTCTGTATGCGGCGCTTTACTCTTTAATAATTTAATTCTCTCAGATAATGCAATTATCTTTTCAAAATGATTACGTGGAAGTCTTAAGTTTTCCTGAGCCTTTTTAGTTTCTTGAACCTCTTGAACTCCTTGAGTTTCTTTAGTCTCTTTGCCTGTCATTACGCCTCCTAAAATTTATCATCAAAAAATGAAGAATTATAACTTAACTAAATCGTTTTCCAGGTCATCATTAAGTTCTTTTAACCGCGCAAGGATTGATGGTCTCAAGCTTATGCAATTTTTAAGAAGTCGAAGGTTCTCCTCACTCAACTTCTTAATTATTTTAGCTTCTCGATAATTCAGTTGCTTTGAAAATAATATCCTGTAAAATGGACATATTAACCTTAAGTCTTCATCATTTAAACAGGTTAAGCAGTTCAAACTCTTATGAATACGACCCAGCTTAATCATACCAAATAAATGTATCGCTAACTTGATGAATAACCAGGAAAGTAAAATAGAAATGAAAATAAAAATATCATTCATTTCTCAGACTCCTGGTTCTTCTGAACTTTAAGCAACTCACTCCTCTGAAAACCGAGAATTAAAAGTGACTCAAGCTTCAGCTTCGCTAACTTTAAAATTGAAAGCAGTGCTATACTATCAAGAGGGCTTTCATTTGACCTGATTAATTGTGTAACCTCTAAAAGCTGACCAAGATCCCGAAGCTCTATTAGAGAATCAAACGACTCGCTGAACTCCTTCCAGAACTCAATCGGGGGAGACTCAATAAAAAAACCATTCTCTAACTCAAGCTTCTTAATACTCCTTTCAATTAAATTCAATAAGTCAGCATTATTCAGGTTATTCTTTAAATCAAAGAACAAAATATCATTCTTTAAAGAGAACACCCTTAATATGTATCGGTACTTATTAAAAAACTCATTCTCAAGGGTACTTTTTACTGTCTCGTCCTGCATAAGAACCTCCTATAAGACAGTACCTACCATAAAAAGTGCTTCCCCTTATGATATTTTGTAATTATATCATAAATATACATCTTTGTCAAGGTATATGGGTGAAAAAAAAGTTAAATAGTTCAAGTGTTCAAATGTTTCTAAGGGCATGCTTTGCATGCGTTCAAATGTGCGGGAGTTGCGATAGTTAAATAGTTCAAGTGTTAATGCTTCGCTCCGCGCCGCATTTATAATTTATGGTTTATGGTTATTGGCAAAATAAAAGGAGACCGGTAAATGGTTGACTTTTATGAATAAAATTCAATATTAATATACGTAGATTATTAAAAAA
>DAOVMD010000027.1 GCA_030630935.1 Candidatus Mcinerneyibacteriota bacterium
AAATTAATATGTCCATTCCTTGAATAATGGGCTTAACTTCGTTTGGGGCTTCCTGTCCTTGAACGGTTTATCAGATACCATTAAAACAAGATTGGTTTTCTTCCTCGGTTTGCCATCACGGGTCGGTGGTAAATAATAACTTTCCTGTTTGAACATCGCGTAATACTTTTTACCTTTCTCAATTCCCACTTCAACCAGCTTCGCTTTCTTAACTTCTTTCTTCTCAAAGACTTTTTTCACACTGGCCGGAGCAGTATCCAGATTGTCCTTATCAAATTCCTTTTCCCAAATATCTGCAATGTAGGGTCTGAGTTTTCTCCAACGGATCTTTACATTATACTTATCATCATAAGCAAACTTAAAATTACCTTCGCGGTTATATAAAATCCGATAAGTTCCTTCAAGAACTTCTTCCCCATAATATAATATCACCTCAAAATAAATATACTCCTTCTTCGACTCGGGTGATGTTTCCGCATCACCAATAAAGACTACCTCAAATGGTTCTTTATCTTTATTATTATCCTTCAAGTAGTCATAGAAATCTCTAAGTTCTATATCTGTCATTGGTTTCTTCTCCTTTATAATTACTTCGGTAGTATCTTCCTTACAACTTAAATAACTAAACATAATAAGTATTAAAAATATATACAGGTATTTTTTCTTCATTCTCATCTCCGCTTTTCAAAATTATAACATAAAATCAAACTTAAATCAAATTATCTTTTTAAGAAATTTTCACATTTTTTTCGTTATATTAATATTGAATTATATGATACTATAAAACGAAAGGAATTTATTCCTTTTATATTTCGTAGACCCGGGTTTTAACCCGGGTTAGATTGCCGCGACTTCATTTGGGACTTCAGTCCCATTACGGTTAACTTTGTTAACCTTATAGAGAGTAGATAGTAGAGAACAAAGAGCAGTCGTTTTATAGAAAAAGATTTTGAAGATTGAAGAATGATCGATGGTTATTCTGTTCTCAGTTCTCTGATATCTGTTTTCTGCTCAAGCAACAGAGTTGCATGAGTCATCCATATTAGGAATGAATTCCTAGGGTATTTTGGGAATCGTTGAACCATGTCTAAAGACATAACCTACGAGATATAGGATCAATAAATTTCTTTGTAATGTAGAACCCAATGATATTGTCAGGTGGTACCTGCCTACTAAATAATAAGTCTAAATAGTTAAAAGTTTCCCCAATAAAAAAATCAAGAAAAAGCCTTGACTTTATTTGGTGTTTTATGTTAGAATAAACAGCATTTTATTTTTTAATAATATAATAACGGGAGGCAGAAATGAAAAAAGCATTTCTAATGGCTGTGATACTTTGTATTTTTACAAGTGTTATTTTTGGTAATGTTTTAACTAAGGAAATTAATTTTAACAAGGATGATCTAATTTTTCAAAAGAGCGGGAAATATGATATTGTAAAGATTAAGGGAGGGAACTTTAAAAGGATTCCCGGTGAACCGTTAATTCCTTATAAAACTATCTTCCTCTCAGTACCGGAGGGATTTCATCCCGAATCAATCAAGATAATTAACACTACTTCTACTACTCTACCCGGAACATTCTCGTTATTTCCTTCTCAGAAACCCGTACCACTTATGTCAGGGCAGAAAGGAGACACCCCTGATTTTATTGAAATGGAAGAATCTGTTAATCGTTCTTCCAGGTCATATCCTGAAACCATTGCTGAATCTACAAATCCCGGTTATCTTGCAGGGCATTGTATATATGGAATCAAGGTTTTTCCTATATCCTACACTCCTTCTACCGGTAAAGTTATTTTCAACCATTCCATTCAAATTCAAATCACCTATACTTTGAACGGGAAGAGACCTATTCAATTCAACCGGAGAAATTTTAAGTCGGAAAGGCAATTTCAAAGCATGATAAAAGCTCTTGTTATCAATCCTGAAGAAGTAGAATTTAATTCGAAGGGTTTAATCAAGGATTTTTCTAACTCCAAATCAGATGTTCCTGAAAATATTACTCCCAGCTTAAGCCCTGGTGATGTAGATTATGTTATAATTACTGACCCCACATATGAAACCGATTTTCAACCTTTAGCAGATTGGAAAACGAAAAAAGGAGTTCCCACTCAAATCATCACTACTGATTGGTTATACGCAAATTACACCGGTGTAGATAACCCGGAGAAGATCAGGAATTTTATTATTGACGCCTATTCTAATTGGGGAACTCAATGGATTCTCCTGGGTGGAGACACTGACATCATTCCTGAGCGCCCGGCTTATGCCATGACCTCAGGTGCAGGATATTATATAGATGAAGACGATATTCCCTGTGACCTTTACTTCTCTGATCTTGACGGTGATTGGAATGCGGATGGAGATAGTATATATGGTGAATTAGACGACAATATTGATCTTTACCCAGATGTCTATGTTGGCAGAGCTCCTGTAGATTCAGTATCAGAAGTTCAAGCATTTGTAAATAAAGTTCTCAATTACGAGAAGGGTCCGGAACTAGATTATCAATTAAGAACTTCTTTTGTCGGAGCGTACCTCGATGCAATCCCCACTGATGGTGGTATTGCAAAAGATACGATTGACACTGAATCATTCCCTGCGAGATTTGATCCCATCAATAAGTTTTACGAAAACAATAGCACCCTTACTTATTCAAATGTTATGAATGCCCTTAATGAAGGCCAGAATTTATTTAATCATAATGATCATTGTAACGAATATATTATCGGGTTAGGCCCGGATGACCTTACTCGAGCTGACATGGATAGTTTAACTAATACAAATCGTTATACTGTTTTCTATTCAATCGGTTGTTGGCCTGCAGCCTTGGATAGAGATGCAATTGCGGAGCATTTCGTTGTTAATCCTGATGGTGGCGGATTCTTTGTTGGAAATTCAAGATACGGTTGGTATTCCCCCGGTAGCCCTGGTAATGGCCCATCTGACCTTTATGACAACGAATTCTGGAAATCAGTTTTCCATAAAGACATATATCATATTGGTGCAACCCTTGCGGATTCCAAGATTACATATATTCCTGATGCACAATGGGAGAACACGGAACGTTGGATTCAATATTGCCTTAATCTCCTCGGCGATCCCGAGATGCCCATTCATACCGATACCATAGAAACCTTAGTAGTTACTCATCCCTCACAAGTAACTATTGGCAGTGTTCCGGTAAATGTCCATGTAGAACGAAACGGAACTGCTTTAGAAAATGCTCTTGTCTGTATCCAGGGAGATAACACATATCACTATGGTTACACTGATGCTTCCGGGAATATTACCTTGACCTCAACTGAAATCGGTCCGGGAACATTGAATATAACTGTGACCGGGTACAATTCCCTCCCCTATGAATCAACCATTACAGTAATCGCAACCGGTCCATTTGTAAATGTATTCAATTCTACCATAGATGATGACTCCACTCCACCATCCTCAGGAAACAATGATGGTTTTGCAAATCCTGAGGAGACGATTGAGCTTGTGGTAATTCTGAAAAACTTCGGTGTTGATACAGCAACGGGAATTACTACTTCTTTAAGTACTGCTGATACATATTGTAATATTACTTACAACTCAACATCCTGTTCAGATCTATCTCCCGGAGCAACATCAGTATGTTCAAGTAATTTTGTTGTTGAGATTTTAAGTACCTGTCCTGAAAATCATACTATTACTTTTGACTTAGCAATTGTATCAAATGAAGATAATTGGTCTGATAAAATTTTAAAAACGGTAGTTTTCCCGGTTCTTGAATATCAAACTCACGCAGTTGACGATGATTCCACCGCACCATCTGTAGGAAATGATGACGGAGTAATTTCTCCGAATGAAACAATTGAAATGCCTATTACCCTTATCAATAATGGGCATGGAACAGCAAATGTGGTATCGGCAACAATGTCAACGGGAGATTCTTATATTACAATATTAAATGACTCTTCTAACTTTGGAAATATCCCGGGTCAAGACACCGCGTTAAGTCAAACAGCATATCTCTTCTCAGTTTCAAATACTACTCCGGACAGTCACCCGATTACTTTTGATCTACTCATGATCGATTCAGAAGGAAACACATGGACAGATTCATTTACTGTATACTGTGAATATGTTCCGGATATTTCTGTTAACCCCACATTATTTAATAAAACCTTAAATGAAGGCGAAAGTGAAACAGACACCCTTACTATTTTCAATACCGGTTACATACCATTGGATTTCACTATTTTAGATAGTCAGGGAGAAATAACAGGTTTTCTCCTTACAAAGAAACCTGAGAAGATCAGTATTGAATGCTACCCGGGAACAAATAACAGAACCCATGTTAAAGTTATAGCAATTGGAGACCTTGTTGGTTCTTTCTCTACCTCAGCTGAAGATAACCAAGCTCTGGGGTTAACTTTTGACGGAGAGAATTTCTGGGTAAGCGGAGCAGGAAATGAAACTAATCCAAATTACATTTATAAATATGATCGGGATGGAAATTTCATCTCATCATTCCAGCAGACCACAACTTCAACCTGGGGCTGGAGAGATTTAGCTTGGGACGGAACTTATCTATATGCAAGTGACGGAACACAAGTTGATGTTATTGACCCGGTTACTGAAAGTGTAGTAAGGACATTTTCTCCATCGACAGGGTTAAGTGTTCATCGCGGTATGTGTTATGATGGTCAATATCTCTGGTCGGCTGATTGGTCTTCAACTATTTATCAATTTGATCTAAATGGTAACGTAATTAAATCTTTCCCGAATACTCGATCTATTTATGGCTTAGGTTGGGATAATGAATCTGTTGATGGACCCTTCCTCTGGGCAACGGCTCAGGATGGACCAAACTCAGATACAATCTACAAGATTGATCCAAACACCGGGGATACTGTTGAAAGTTACATGGGCTTTGGAAATGGCTGTGCTGGATGTACCTTTGTAAACTGGAACGGGAAAGGTACTGTTTGGGATGTTGATCAAACCGGTGGTGTTGTAAATGGAATGGAAACATCTA
This sequence comes from Candidatus Mcinerneyibacteriota bacterium, assembly GCA_030630935.1. Classification (GTDB taxonomy): domain Bacteria; phylum AUK180; class AUK180; order JAQVHJ01; family JAQVHJ01; genus DAOVMD01. Next base: position 5,020 of record DAOVMD010000027.1, read on the forward strand.
CATTAGATGCGAATTGGTTGACAGAAACACCAGATTCCGGAACTATTCCAATTGCATCATCAACTGAGTTAGAGATTCTATTCGATGCGGCCAACTTAATAGGAGGGAACTATACTGCAAACATTATCATTGCCAGTAATGATCCTGATGAAAATCCCACAATTATTCCTGTCACACTTACAGTCATTGGGTTCCCTAACATGGAATACCATTCTAACGTGGTTGATGACGACAACATTGGTTCTTCATCAGGTAATGGTGATGGTATAATTTCTCCCGATGAAACAATTGAAATGCCAATTACAATACGTAACAAAGGTTCAGAAGTTGCGACAGGAGTTACCGCTACAATCTCTACAACCGATCCTTTTGTAAATCTGACTAATGATACATCAAGTTTTGGAGATATTCCTAAGTTCTCAAATGCGGTATCACAAAGTGAGTATATCTTCACAGTTTCAAATACCACTCCGGATAGTCATCCCATTATATTTGATATATTGATATCTGATTCAATTGGAAATACATGGACTGATTCATTTACTGTTTACTGTGAATATGTATCTGATATCGCAGTTAATCCAATTTCTTTCAGCAAATCACTTACTGAAGGAGCAACAACAACTGATATCTTAACAATAAATAACACAGGATTAGCTGATTTACAATATTCCATTTTTGAAGAGAATCTGGGATTTACATACCAGCCGCCTTCAATAAATGATTTATTAAAGTATCCAACATTTCCCGGAACACCAAAAGAAGCATTGATTTATTACCACGAAGATAATGTGAAATTCTTTTCATATGACGAGAAGATGAAAGATCAGGTTCTAAATTCAGGAGGACCGGATACTTTTGGTTACCGCTGGAAAGATTCCGATGATCCAGGTGAACCAACTTATAGCTGGGTAGATATAACCGGGACAGGAACAGAAATCACGGGATTAGGTGATGATAATAATGTCGGACCTTTAATATTGGGTTTGATTTTTCATTCTACGGTAATACCTTCAACACATTCCGATTTTCAACAAATGGTTTTATAAGCTTCGACAGTACTTTGAGTGCTTATACCAATGTTTCCATACCCAACTCTGCAGACCCGGATAATTTAATTGCAGTTTTTTGGGATGACTTGGATTTCTCCGGTGGGGGAACAGCATATTACCAATCGAATGGTGTGGACACCCTGGTTGTTTCATATATAAATGTTCCAAGGTTATCAGACGGTGGTTCATTAACATTTCAAATAATTCTTCGAAGTACCGGTGAAGTTATCTTACAATATAATACTTTATCTGGAACCTTAAATAGCTGCACAGTTGGTATCGAGAACAATGATGGTTCTGATGGTCTTGAGATGGTATATAATGCTGATTATCTCCATAATAACATGGCAATCTCACTCTGTACAGGGGTGGATTGGTTAGAAGAAAGCTCAACATCCGGGATTATCTCTGCAGGGAGCTCAGAAGATATTACAATAACTTTTGACGCTGCAAGTTTAATTGGCGGGGATTACAGTGCCAATATCGTGATTAATAATAATGACCCTGGTGAAAACCCGATTACGATTCCTGTTTCATTACATGTCATTGGTATTCCGAACATTGCATATAATTCAAATTCCATTGATGATGATAACTCCGGCAGCTCAACTGGAAATGGTGATGGAGTAATCAGCCCGAATGAAACAATTGAGATGCCTATCATACTTGAAAACATTGGAACTGACAGCACTACAGGGATTACCGCAATCCTTTCCACAGTGGACCCGTTGATTAATGTAACATCTGATTATGCTGAATTCGGAGACCTTTCAAAGGGTGCAACAATTGAAAGTCAAGCCTCTTATGTATTTACGGTTGATGGAAGTACTCCCGATAGTCATCCTATTACATTTGATTTATTAATATCAGATTCTGTAGGGAATACTTGGACTGACTCATTTGTTGCTTATGTTGAATTTGTACCTGATATTAATGTTACACCGATTGAATTTAATAAATCCCTTGCAATGGGATCTACAACTACAGACATCCTGGTTATCAACAATACAGGGCTTGCTGAATTAACCTATGGAATCTCAGAAAATGACCATGGTACTTTAATGAAGACAATTACGATGGAAGAATTGTTTAAGTATCCTAAGTATCCTGCAACTCCTCAAGCTGAACTAAAGTATATTCATGATTATCAACCTAAAGCTCTATACTCCGAAATTCAGAATACTCCGGAAGTCCTGGGCTTTGGAGGCCCGGATACATTCGGCTATACCTGGAAAGATTCCGATGAAGATGACGGCCCAAACTATAATTGGATTGATATTACTTCAACAGGGACCGAGATAACCGGGTTGGGAGATGAAACCAATGTCGGACCATTTAATATTGGATTTGATTTCGCGTTCTATGGAAATACATATAATACATTTAGATTTACTTCAAATGGATGGATCACATTTACCGAGGAAAGTAATACTTACACCAATTCCTCAATTCCAGGTTCCGGAATACCGAACAATATCATTGCTCCGTTCTGGGATGACTTAACCTTCTCATCTCAAGGCAATGCTTATTATTATTCTAATGGTGTTGATACTCTGGTGATTTCTTACGTAGATGTTGAAAGATTTTCTGATGAGGGATCTTTTACATTCCAGATTATTATGAAGAAAACCGGACAAATTTTCTTCCAATACCAAACCCTAACCGGAACCCTGAACAGTTGTACAATAGGAATTGAAAATGCCGATGGATCTGACGGTTTAGAAGTTGTATATAATGCAGTATATATCCATAATAACATGGCAATTTCCATTGGAAAGGGTGTGGATTGGTTAGATGAAACTCCGAAATTCGGTACTGTAAATGCGGGAAATTTTGAAAATATAACAGTAACTTTTGATGCAACAAGTTTAACTGAAGGAACATATTTAGCAGATTTGATCATAACCAATAACGATCCCGATGAAGACCCGGTCACGATTCCGGTAACATTGAATGTATTTGAGGAGAATCCCCCTGCTGATGTAACAGATCTAACAGTTATTGGAACTTCATATAATTATATTACCCTGGAATGGACAGTGCCTGGAGATGATGCGTGGGTCGGAACTGCTGCAAACTATGATTTCAGATACTCTGAAGATCCAATTGTTACAATGGACGATTTCAATGCTGCAACACAATGTGTGGATGAACCTGAACCAGTTACTGCTGATGGCACAAAAAAACAAAGTTATACAATAACTGATTTGAACTTTGGAACTACTTATTACTTTTCAATGAGAACAAAAGACGATTCAAATAATTGGTCAGGAATCTCAAATACCGCATCAGGTGTAACCGGAGTTATCTATGCTTCTGGGTCGAAAACAGAATTTTTTGATTCCGGAGACGGATATCACATTGTAAGTTGGATGGTCAGTATATATGCAAAGAACTCGTCAATTGAGAGTTTAACCGGGATCACTGCAACTGTTGTTAACTCTGACACATGGGTAAATGTAATTGACAATACCATAACCTTCCCCGATCTGAGCGCAACATCCGAAGCTATTTCAGATGATACCCTTGAATTTGATTTGACGAATAGACCGGGAGATTCAGGATCTCCTGTTAATTATATCATGGTTTGGTTTAATTTCTCATACACTAAATCATTAGGAAAAACTGAAGTAAGTATCCCGGTGAAATTGAAGATACCAGAAGTGAAATTAAACCCACCTCAAAATCTTCATGCTGTTCAAATCGGTGAAAAGGTTAAGTTACTTTGGAGAAATGATAATTCCCAGGTAAACGGATACAATATCTATAAATACTCTAATAATAATGAATGGGTTAAACTGAATAAGAAAATAATAACTAAACGAGTATTTAAAGATACTGATGTTAAGGATGGAAAGGGTTATAGATATAAAGTAACATCATGTTATGAAGGTTTGGAAAGTGGATATTCAAATGTTGCAAAAATAAAAGTTAAAATTAACTACACCGATTTAGATAAATTATTAACATTCCCTAATCCAGCAAGAGATAAAGTAATCTTTAATAAATTACCAAAAGACGCAAAGATAATAATTTACACATTAAATGGAGAAGAAGTCATAACCTTATACGCAAATGGTAAAAATCAGGTAGAATGGAGATTGCTAAATAAAGCTCGGAAAAAAGTCTCGGCAGGAATGTATTTCTATGTGATCACATCAAACGGTAGAGCAAAGAAAGGAAAAATCGCAATAATAAAATAATTGTTCAAGCAACTCTGTTGCTTGAACAGAGAACAGAGAACAGAGAGCAGAGAACAGTCGTTTTATAGATATAAGCATTATAATATATAATGCAAGAACATTATTGTCTTCAATCATGGTCAAGGGCAAACTGGGGTGCAAGCACCCTTTCTGATTTCTGACTGAAGGTTAGTACTTTGGATAAGTATTGTTATTAGGCATAAGCAATGGGGTTTCACCCCCATTTATCATGTAATCTATGTTAAAATACTTTTCATCTTTCTTTTTCAGCGGTGTGTTCAGTGTGTTCGGTAGTTAATTTTGCATTCTTTAGTTCCTTTAAGCACCTTTAGTTATAAACATATAAATCGAAATTAAATAACAATTATAAGTCTCTTCCAGTCTCCCGATATGCTTCGCATCGGGATTTCCTCTCTTCGTTTGTCAACCTGCTGAAGAAATATTTTTTACATTCAAGTGAATTTTTAAGTAACATTCGCTCTAAACAAATATAAAGGATATTAATAAATTACTTATAAGTCTCTTTTTCGTCCCTGTTTGTTTTTTATTTTTTGTTTCTTTCTTTCCCTTTTCATTTCATAAACATTACTTGTTTCAATGAGATTGCCACGCTTTGCTTTAGCGCGTGGCTGGAGTGTAACGGAAGTCATCCCGACGCGTCGGGACAATGACAAAAATTGTGTTTCGAGTTGCTCAGGCAACTTTGTTGCCTGAGCAACTGTTTGACAAAAAATACGTTATATGATATAATTGACTCAGTTATTTTTAAAGTTAAAAAGCGAAGTTTATGAGAATAATTTCTTTTATATTCAGCATACTAATTCTTATTTCGAGTTCTACATTTTCAGGGAACCTTTTAATTTATGATAATGTCAATATTGATAAAAGTGATTTGAAATTGATAAAGGATGTTTCGACCAAAGCACTATTAGAAATCACGGGTTTTTTATTTGATACTAAATGGCCAGAAGAAAAGAAGATAAAAATTATCATTGAAACCAGGGAAGAGATTGAGAAGTTAAGAAATATTAAGCTCCCGGAGAATGTGACCGGCTGTGCAATTTCTAATGATAATACTATCTATTTAATTTATCCATTTAAAAACATTTCAACATACCCGTATAATTCATTAAACAGTTTGATTTATCATGAACTTTTTCATATAATAATTGCAGATTATTTAAACGGGGCAAAGATTCCGTTATGGTTAAATGAAGGGACTGCGATGTATCTTTCCGGTGATTTCATGGGAGACAGTCTCATAAAACTTGCTTATGCATCAATAACAGATAACCTAATTCCGCTTGGCAGTCTTAACACAAGATTTCCAAGCAAACGAATGTCACTCGCATATATTCAAAGTTTAAATGCTGTAACCTACCTCGTTGATAATCATGGTGAGACATCTCTCCAATTATTATTTGACCGGGTACGGAGCACCGGGCAATTTGAGAAGGCATTCTACATAACATATAATAAAACAGACTTACAATTTTATCAAGAGTGGAAGAATTATGTTAGGAAGGAATTTAATTTATACACTATCTTATTTCAAAAAAATATTATCTGGGCATTCTTAGCATTTATACTTATAATATTTTTCTTTATCAAGAAAATGTTAGCCCGGAAGAAAATAAAAAAGTGGCAAGAGGATGAAGAATCAAGTTTGGAACATAATTAAAGTAATTGCTATTGTCATCTCAGTGATTGCCGGGATTTTTATAATTCGCAATCGAATAGTATTTGATAAGCTAAACCGTAATTACATTATTATATTAGAAAGGGAGACCGCAGAGACTACGGAAGGGAAATCTATTTATAATTATTATTCTGAATCATTTCTCCAATTGAAGGTAAATGACTTCGTTAGCTTTGAACTATTTAAATACCTGGTTGAGAGGAAGCAATTTAATGTTTTAGAAAATATTCCGGGGATATTACTCAAGACAAGAGAGATTGCTGATTTTAAGAAATTAACTGCAAATGATTTTCAGGATGAATTAAATGAAGACTTCATCTTTATTATTCTTGAGGAGTTTGAAGATACAGACATAGGTGAGTATGAATTAGACGATTGGATTTTACTCAGGAGTTTCCGCGGGCACCAGATCCCGGATAATGTCCTGAAGAAACAAGACATTGAAACACTTACACGCAGGTTACAGAGAGCAATAATCGAGAGAAATATCAGGGCAATTATAATTCAGCCGGAACTGCAAAAACAAATGCCGGAAATAGTTAAGCAGCTTGAAAAACAAAATTACTATAGAACTTTTTCTTTACAAAAAAATGCATTTAAATCAAATAGAATCCTAATCCTGTTAATTATAATGGGAGTAATTACAATCTCACTCATATCGCTCTTTGACGGTTTCGGGATTCCGGAGATTCTCTTTCCTATTCCATGGATAGGTTTTTTCTTCCTGGCAATTTTAAGTAACTTCTCAGAGATTGCACCGCAATTCTACCAGGTAATGGCATTGATAACGGCTTGTGCTTACCCTTCCCTGATTGCCCTGCTCGCAATTCAAAAGAGGTATAAGTATCCCTTTGTTCAGTTTTTCTTATATTCTTTCATCTCAATATTTGCAGGGGTGTTTATCTATTCAATCTTATCCGGACCTGAATTTATTCTTTATGCAAAAAGATTCAGGGGGGTAAAAATCTCTTTTATCATTCCATTCTTCATGCTTTTCTTCTTCACGCTTTCAACTCATTTTGAAGAAATAAAGAAATACTTTATTAGAAAGAGCGTTGTTAGAATTGTAACCTTCGGGGTAATTACATTAATTTTCATTGCATTATTAAGAACAATGAACATGCCGATCCTTGGGAAATCAACTTTTGAATTGGCTGTGAGAAATCTACTCGAAGATGTATTTCAAACTCGTCCAAGATTTAAAGAATTCCTAATAGGACATCCGTTTCTCTTAATTGCATTATATCTAAAGAAAAAAAATCAAAGAAATATCTTGTGGATACTCTTTCTATTCTTTGGACTGGTAGGTCAGGTTTCAATTGTTAATTCTTTCTGCCATATCACGCACCCTTTCCTCTTACCTCTGAAATCCATATTACTTTCAATTGTACTCGGCACTATACTCGGAATGTTCGGAATATTTACAATGTATATAATCTTTGCACTATTTAAAAATGACACAAAAATCAGAAACGATATTAATAACAGGTTACTTCGGTAATTCAAATTTTGGTGATGAACTTATTCTGTCACTAAAATTGAAGGAGCTTGAAAATCAATCGGTAGATATTACTGTTGTGTCGTCTGACCCAAGAAAAACTTCCAGAGAATTTAATGTAAAATCAATTCAAAAATTCAACCCGTTTAGCATTATTGCAAAAACAATGAAAACCGATACCCTTCTCTTCCCAGGCGGTGGAATATTTCAAGACGAAACAAGTTTCCTCAGTTTATGTTATTATATTTTTCATATTATAATGGCTAAGATGTTTTTTACGAACGTGAGATTAGAGAAAATCAGTGTCGGTCCAATTACAAAAAGGTTCTCGCCATTCTTATTAAAAGTAGGATTAAAAAACTGTGAGATCTCTGTTCGGGACAGGCAGTCTATCCGGATTCTAAAAGCAGTTGGACTAACACAAAAAATCAAACTGGAAAGAGACCGCCTTTACGATTTGAATTTTCCTGATAGAAAAGTATCTCCTGAAAAATTCGTGCTTGGAATTCAATTAAGAAACTGGGTAAACATTGAACGAATCATCCCGGCATTAAGCAGATTATTAAACGAACTGATCCCTAAGTATAAAAACCTGGAATTAGTATTCCTCGAATTCCAGGAAACTGATAAAAAGATTTTAACCGAACTAATTAACAATATAGAACATAAAGATAATATTCAATATTGTTCATCAATCGATGAGATTTTAAAAGTTTATCCGAGTTTGGATTTTTTAATCGGAATGAGATTCCATTCTATTCTTCTGGCAGATATGCTGGACATCCCTGTCTTCGGAATTTCGTATGCACCAAAATGCATCGAGATATTAAAAGGGATGTATTCTAAGTTTATTGAAATGCGGGACTTTGATACTATTTATTTTGAGGAAAGAGTAGAACAAGAATTCGAACGATTATACAAAGAGAAATTCTAAAGCACAGCGAACGCTGTGTAATTAAAAATGAACAATGAAAAATTAAGAATGAACAATGATTTTGCTTTACATATTACAATGCAGTAGAGGCTTCCGACCGGACGCCCTGACCAGAAGAATTTAAACACCCTCACGATAAAAAAGAGAAAAACAAAAAAAACAAAAACAAAAAAATTAACAGTGACTTTAAAGAGACTTATAAGGAACTTACTTATATTGTTTATAATTGTTTAGAGCATTTATTGAGGGTGAAACCCCAATGTTATGCGTAACGATGATACTCTCCCAAAGTACAAAACTTCACACCAGTCCAGTTTGGCCTGGCGCATGATTGAAAACAATAACATTAAAAGTTTAAAAACAATTGAATGCAAAATTAACTACCCCGAAGTGAATTCGGGATAAATTCCACGTATCAGGAGGCTGTACGAGACTTGGAATTGACTTATTTATATTGTTTAGATTTGTTTTAATATGAAGTTTTTTCTTAACAGTCCTGAAAGGACTGATGATAGTAGCCCAGCAATTCATTGCTGGGTTAGAAAGCAAAAAGCTCAGCACAGTCCCGTAGGGACTGATGTTCGTTTGAAGGAATTTATT
>DAOVMD010000215.1 GCA_030630935.1 Candidatus Mcinerneyibacteriota bacterium
CCCAACTGGATTCTATCATATTAGTAACACTCTTTGGTAGATTAGTCAAAAATGATATTAACTTTATCTGTTTATGATTTGTATTTTCTTTAAACATCGTTTTACTCCCATAGTTTCAACGTTTACGACACTTATATTATACCATATTTGTCGATTTATTTCAAGTGATTTGTGCTCAAAAATTAAAATTTTTACAAAATTTGACTTTTTGCAGGAAGTTCAAATATCATTAATAAATTATCTAAAATTTACATATTGGCATTCTATGAGATAGCTTTTTATAAAAATTACTAAAGAATATATGATTTTTAAAAATATCCTTAAATCAAGGGAAATATTAAAAGTTAATAAATTGACAGATTCTATAATTATTTACTCAAGTTCGCACATAGAGAAGGTTTAACAGTGATAGGTTCTTATGATCCCCAAAGAATGAATTATACAGGTAATGACTTTTATGATGGTATGCATCTTAAAAAGGAGAAGATAAATTTATTATTTAGAGGGATATCTATTGATTAGGAAGCATCCTCTGCATCAGGAAAATCAAAGATTTACCTGATGCACTCCATATTAAGTAAACAACTGTTTTTTATTAACAGATTACTGCAGTCAAGCCCTTTGAACTTTCCAGGACGCAGGCTAGATTTTGCTTCGCTGCGATGCGCAATGACACAGAACCACGCGCTTCGCTAGGGTTCTGTGCACCGCAAATGACGTTTTTCCCTGTAAGCAGGGTTTATAAAAGGGAGCTTGCTCCCGGATTGCAGCGGTCACTACGCTCCATCGCAATGACAAATAGCATCCATGTATACAAGCAGTCTTATATTTATTGACTTAAATTATTTAATATGTTATACTTATTATATAAGAAAGGAGGAGAGTAATTATGAGAAGAGAATATTTTTTAATTATTATCGTAAGTATATTATGTGCATTAATACCAACCCATACAGGAGGTGCTGTAGTGGGAGACACGTGTGAACCAGTTGTAGCTGGTCAGTTTTACCCGGGGACTGAGACTGAATTGAAGGAGATGATTAATAAGTTAAAGGATGCAGTCCCGGAAAATGTATTATTTCAAGGTCGACCTGTTGTATTATTCTCTCCGCATGCAGGATATGTATATTCAGGTAATACTGCAGCATTTGGCTTTTATCAGATTCGAAATTTTAAGATTAAAACATTTATTATAATTGGTCCTACTCATAGAGTTCCGCTGAAGAAAGCATCAGTTGGAAATTTTAAATATTTCAAAACGCCCTTAGGTAAAGTTGAAGTAGATGTTGAGTTAGCAAATAGAATAATAGATAAGGATAAGACCAAGTTTGATTTTAATTCCACTGCGTTTTTATATGAGCATTCAGTTGAAGTTCAAGTACCCTTTATCCAAAGTTTTTTTCCGGGGTCTAAGATAATACCCATTGTAATGCCGCAGGATATAGAAGTTGTTAAGGCACTTTCAACAGCGTTAACGGAAGTTATCGGTAAGCGGGAAGATATCTTAATTATTGCGAGTACGGACATGTCTCATTTTCACAATTCCAAGAAGGCAATAGAGATGGATAAGAAAGCATTAAAACTTATTAAAGATCTTGATTACGTTGGTTTAATTAAAAGCACGAAAGCCGGGGAATGTGAACTCTGCGGCTTGGCTCCTGTCCTTACAGCAATTTTAACTGCGAAGTCTTTGGGAGCCGGGAATGTAAAGATATTTCAATATACACATTCCGGAATTGTATCAGGTGATAACAAGCGTGTCGTCGGTTATTTTTCCGGAGTAATATCTAAAACTATTGATACAAAGGAGGAGTCGAAGGATATGATTCTAAATGATAAACAAAAAAAAGAAGTTTTAAAGATAGCCAGGGAAACGATCGAGACTTACCTTAAAACAGGAAAGGAACCTGATTTTAATATTACGGATTCGAAACTGAAAGAGAAGTACGGATGTTTTGTAACATTGCATAAAAATAAAAATCTACGCGGTTGTATTGGTCATTTTGAAGCTGACACCGCACTTCATGAAATTGTAATGAAGATGGCGATTCAAGCATCTTTACATGATCCGAGATTCCCAGCAGTTAAACTAAGTGAAATGAAGGATATCGAGATAGAGATTTCTGTTCTTTCACCGCTTAAAGAAACGGATTCACCTCTTTCAATAAAGAAAGACGTTCATGGAATTTATATTCAGGAGAAAGGCGGGTATCGCGGGGGGACATATCTTCCGCAGGTCTGGAGTGAGCATTTTTCAGATAAGGATGCTGAATATTTCTGGGGACATCTATGCAAGTTCAAGGCCGGTTTTCCATCAGATGCCTGGAAAAAACCTGAGAAATATAAAATCATGATTTATAGTGCAGAGGTTTTCTCTGAAGGAGAACTTTTAGATAAGTAAATTATTATGAAAAACTTTTTAAAATTAATCAAACATTTTCAGAGATCAATTATATTTGAACATTTTTTCTCTGGGATAGTTTTCTTTATTATTTCTGTAGAGACTTCGATACTGTTAAGTTATCTATTTGATTTAAGGTTCACCCGTAATATCGTATTTTTCGGATTTATAATTGGTTTTATATTAGCAGTTACGGAGTTTGTTTTTTATTTATTAAAGTTCTCATCCAAGTTTCGAGTAGCAAGATTTATTGAGCGGAGGAGTCCGGAACTTAAGGATTATGTTACCTCAACTCTTACTCTACCGAAGGTTTCCGGGAAATATTACTCAGAGGTAATAGTAAAAAAAGCAATTGATAATGCAATTAAAAAAATCAAGGAAGTAAACCCATTATATAAAGTAGGGGAGAAGTCTTTATTATTAAATAAGGTTTCAATCTTAATTATAATTTTATTTTTAATAACATCTATTATAATTCCCTTTGATTCTTATCAGCGTATTGAATATTTAATGACCGGCAGGGTTTTTCTGAAACCTAACACTAATATTTTATTATCGAAATACGGCGGGCGGATAATTGAAGGGGAAGATTTCACATTTCAAATAATCCCCTTGAAACCTGAGCTTAAAAGAGTAATTGTCTATACAAGCGAAATTGATGAGTCCCGTGAAATATTCCGAAGACTTGAGAATGTTGATACAAATATAAAGATTGTGATTCCAAATTGCCGGGAGGACTTTGAATATGAACTTAAAGCTGACGGTCAGGAATTTGGACCGTATCAGGTAAATATTGTTAAGCGCCCAGAAATAGAAAGTATATCTGTTTTAGTTTCACCACCGAAGTATACAAACATGAAATCTTTTCATTCGAAATCAGGAGATTTAAAGGTTCCTCAAGGTAGTATTCTGAATATGGAAATTACCTTTAATAAGGAATTGTTAAAAGCTGATTTAAAGAAAATTGGGCTTAGTAATATTAAGAATGGTAAAGTTGAGAAGAAGCAAGTCCAGTTTGAATTTAAGGTAATCGAAAATTATTCATATCAGATAATTGCATTTGATACAGATGGGATTAGTTTTGAATCTAATATTATGAATATTGAGGTTATCCCGGATTCTGCTCCTATTGTAAAACTAACTAAACCCGGGAAGGATCTATCGTTAAAAAGTATTGAAATGAAAATTAAGCTTGAGATATTTACAGAAGATGATTATGGATTGAAAGAAGCACGCCTTGTTTTTTTTATATCTGATCATGATCAAAAATACCAAGTACCACTGAAGACATTCAGGAATCAGGAGCAATCCGGGGTGATTACATTTAATTGGCCATTATCAATCTTAGATATTAAGCAGGAAGATTATATAACTTATTATGTCGAAGTATTCGATAATGCTGATTTATCTAACCGGGGTGTCTCAAAAACCTATACAATTTCATTTAAGAATACAAAGGAACAGATTGAAGAATTTATTTCGGAACAAGACGATATAATTACATCACTTGAAAAGATTAAGGAGAAAAGTGAAGCTATTCAGCTTGAACTCAATGCTCTGATGAGAAAGTATGAGCTTCAAAATGAAGATAAGCTGACCTGGTCTGATAAAAAGAAATTACAGGAACTTTTAGATAGGGAAGAAGAATTGATTACAGAAGCTGCAAAATTACGTGAACAGTTAAAGGAAGCTGAAGAGAAATTTGATTTTGAATCGGATACTTTTCAGGATACACAGGAGAGGCTCGACAAGGTAAAGGAGTTATTTGATCAGCTACTTGATGAGAAGCTGAAGGAGATGATGAATAAACTTAAAGATATGCTGAATAAATCTAATAATTTAGATCTGCAGAAAAAAAATGAACAGCTCAAGATGGATTCGAAAATGCTGCAGATGATGCTGGATAGAATGATAAAGGAACTGGAGCGTTTGAAACTGGAAAAGACCCTTGAGGAGTTGCTTGTAAAGACCGACGATTTAATAAAAAAGGAAACCGAGATTCAGGATAATATTGGTAAGGAGAAAGGGCTTGAGAAGGACCAGGAGAAAATTACAGATGGTATAAAAGAGTTAGAGGAAGATCTTAAGGAATCAATTGAATCATTAAAGGAGTCGCAGCCAGAGGTTGTTAAAGATCTCGAAAAAACTCAGGCTAATTCCGATTTTAAAGGAATGCAGAAAGAATCTAAAGACCTGGAAAATAGTCTAAAGCAAAATCAAAATCAGAAATCTAAACAACAAGCTGGTTCTATGAAGAAAGAGCTTGAGCGGTTAAGAAAGAATTTACGCAGTGATTTAGATAATTTAAAGATGCGCGGGAATGAAGGTAAGATAGATTTAATAAATTTACTTATTCGGGACGGGATTGAAAACTCCAGGTATTTAAAAGAACTGAATCAGCTGATTGAAGATAATCAGTTTAATATTACAAAACATTCCAGTCTTGCGAAGGATGACATATTAAATTCAATAGATATCTTATCCCGGCAGCTGGGGAATTATTTAGAATTATTAAGGGAATTAAGTATGTTGACAATAAAACTTGATTCGAAGATGAGTGATAGGATTCGAGCATCAAGAAGGTCGCTTGAGACAGCATCTGTGCAATTTTCCTTTGGTAAAGTCAGCCCGAGTAAAATGTTTAATTTGCAGGCATATCGCGGAATTAACCTGACTATCTTAGACTTGATGAAATTAAAAAATGAAATTCAGTCATGTGCAAGTTGTGACAGCCAGGGTATGGAACAATTATTAAAGATGCTTGAGAAATTATCTAAGAAACAAGGTGACCTAAATGAGTACCTGGAAAAGCTGGCTGAACAGATGAAGAAGAATCATAAACCCGGACCATCTGAAAAGGAACTATTTGAACAGATGCAAAGGGAGCAGCGAGCAATTAGAGAAGCTCTTGAGAAATTAAATAAACAGTTACAAGAGATGAAGGATAAGAAAAGACTTCTTGGAGACATGGATAAACTCGGAGATGATATGAAGGATGTTGAAAAAAAGATTGCAGAACTTGATATCGGACCTGATACACAGAAAAAACAGAGAAAGATTCTACAACGAATGCTTGATATCCAGAAATCTATTCATCGTCAGGACTTTGAGAAAAAGAGAAAGGCAGAACTTGCCAGGCAGAAGATGCTGGATATAGAAAAATTAGCACCAAAATTAAAAGAGAGTGAATTATTTTTAGATTTTGAAAGTTTCTGGAATGAGAATTATCCCGAGATATATAAAGAATATTTGAAGTCATACTTCGAGAATTTAAATCAATGAAACAGAGAACTGAGAGCAGAGAACAGAGAGCAGTCGTTTTATAGATTATAGAGAGAAGAAAAACATGCTTCTTTTGATCTCACAGGAAAATCTGTGTTGGAGTTTAGCTTCCGTTATATTTAAACACCTATTTTATATCTTTGAAAAACTTTTAACTACTGAACACACTGAACACGCTGATAAAAGCAAAAAACAAATTTTAACAGGGATGAACGGGATGGACGGGATGAAAAAAAGAAAAGAAAACAAA
>DAOVMD010000170.1 GCA_030630935.1 Candidatus Mcinerneyibacteriota bacterium
TGACCGAAGTAATCTCGCTTTAAAGAAAAACACTAGATTGCCGCAGTCGTCGTAATTCTCCTCCTTCGCAATGACAAAATGGGGTTGTAGGACAGCCTCTACGTGGTACACCATCAATCTGATATATTTAGGTAAAATTAACAACTCTTATAATTCCTTTTATAACCTTGTTCTTTAGAATAAATATTCTTTTATATTAAAAAAATCCTTGAAATTTTGCGAAATTAATATTATAATACTTACGTAGATATAAACATATAACAAAGGATTTACAGATATGGGAATATTTTCAGCTTTTATAATATTAACAATTCCAGTGATTATCAAGACTTTATTATTTAATCAGCTGGTATTTACAAGTGAAGAACGTCGTCGTGGCTCTCTGATACACCGCTTTATTATTTTCTACTTGTTTTCTTTCTTCTCAATTATAATTTTATGGATTATTTTTAACTTAACTTCACCGGAATTATTTTTGTTCTTAAGAAACAAGGCATATCTTTATTTCTTGTTTTTACCGGTCTTACATATTTTCCTGGATTTATTTCTTATTGGCAAGGTCGGAGGTAGTTTCTTTAAAAGTATAAAACAGACCGTTACATCCTTTCTATTATTCTGTGTTGAGATAGATTTTATTTTAATCTTCTTGTTCAATGAAATCCCTCTGAGTTTTAAAAATAATCAAATTTATATCTTTGCAATTGGATTATTATTAACGGTAATTATCTGTACGACTATTTTGATCCTGGCTGATTATGGAAGGAAACAGTTCCTAAAATTAATCTATATCATTGTTGGTCTTTTAATCTTAAATTTCTATCTTGCAAGTTTTAAACTGCTGACAATACCATATCTTTATTCTCAGCGTATTGTAAAACCGAATTTCTCAAGTTTCTTGTCTTCAAATCTGATTCAGCAGCAGGAATTGGTAAAATTAAAAAATATCAATATTGAATTTTCTTTAAAGGATATGCTCGATTATTATTCTGATGATAGATACCTTTATTTTTTAAAACATAAACTTAATTCAAGGGAAGTTAACGTTTATAAGTATGATGAAACGGGTGAGACCGCTGCAGAGATTTTTAATATAACGACTAAAAAACCAGTTAAGTTTTCATTCTTTATTGATAATTACATAATTAACCATAGTACATCGTTCATTGAAATATTTAATGTTTCGGATTTTAAAACTGATGAACCGATAAAATCAATCTTCTCCCATAGTTTTAGATCAAAGCAAAAGATATTTTATACGTTATCATTCAAAGGCAGGATACGTGTTTTAGTTGAGGAGAAAAACGATTTAAAGATTTATCAGTACTCAGAGAAATATAAGAAATTGAAGTTAGTAAAGGTATTTAAAGACATTGATATTAAAGCAATAAGAAGATATAAGATTATCCAAATGGCAGAAGAAAAGTTTATGGTTGCAGATATTTACCGGTCTAAGAATGAATATTTTATTACTACAGATTTTAAGTTCTATGAAAACTTAATAATTGAACCCTTTGATAATATGAAGTACCTGGTCGCCAAGAATTATTTCTTAAAAGATGATATTTTATACGTTTTATTTATTTCGACTGATAATAACCTGGAGTACCCGGAATTCTTCATAGGGTATATGGATAACGGTTCAATGAAATTTTTCCCTTTATCTTTCTACTTGAGAGCAAGGTATTATAAATTGAAGGTTTTTAAGGATGCATATAAAATTTTAATGGTTTCAAGTGTTGATATAAAAATAATTAGCTTCCCTATTAATTGGAAGGCGATTGATACGGATAAGGACGGGTTCTCTGATTTTGAAGAGTTCAGGTTTAGTTCAAATTATAAAGCTGCAGACACAGATTATGATGGGTATACAGATATTGAAGATACAATTTCATTATCCGGAAATAAAAGGCGACCAATTTTAAATAAAATTCTTTCTAATGAGTTAAAAGAACTTGTCGAGACCATGAACTGGGATCCTGCACGAATTGTTTTCTTGACAAACTATAAGCTATCTCCTGAATACTTTTCAAGAAAATGGATTCAGCAGTTAACTCCGGAAGAAGGTGCAGTCTGGGATTATTCCTTGTCATTAGGAGCATCTGAAGAAAGAAATGAGTACCCTGAGTTTATATTCAAACAAGACTTATTTAAAATGCTGGTATTTGAACTTCAGGAAACCGGGAGCTTGAAATTATATTTTAACCTTTTTGGAAAACCAATTTTAATATTTAGAAAGGCGATGATAACTAAAAAACAGTGACATCTGAGATGTCACAAGTAACAATGAAGAATGAACAATGAATAATGAAGAATGATTTTGCATTAATTATTACAATGCTTTTGTTTAGAGAGATCGGTGCTTAAAAGAACCAAGGAATGTTTATTTAACCATGAAGGACATGAAGGACATGAAGAGAAAAAATAAAAAAAAGAAAAAGATTTTAACCGCAGAGGAGGTCCTAAACCACGCGCTTCGCTTGGGTTCAGGATAAACTCCGGACGCAGAGAAAAAACAAAAAAAGAATATCAAAACATCAATCGCAAGGAGTAAAAAACGATAGAAAAATGGGTTTTTAAATTATCAATTGTCAATTATCAATCATAAATTTTAAATGTGGAGCGAAGCGAAACTTTAAGGAGGTTAAGCTATGGTAGGAAAAAAGATTTTAGGATTAACGGTTTTTATTCTATTTTTACTTTTATTTACACAGGCTGCTAATTGGGGAGAGAACCTTCCTGTCTTCAAACCGAAGGTGCGTAGTGTTGCGGTCTTTAAGAATGGTTTGGGTTATTTCACCAGTTCAGGAACAGTAACTTTAAAGAACGGTTGGGCAATGACTGACCGCGTTCCAGATCCTATCCTTGGCGGTCTATGGATTTGGCCTTTAACTGAAGGAGCCAGTATTGAAGAGGTAATTGTATTTAAGGATAAGGTTGCGAAATCGATTGAAGTGATTAGTTTAGTAGAACTTCTCAAGGCAAATGTCGGGAAGGAAGTAACAATCACTGCTAATAATAAGGAATATTCCGGGGTGATAAAATCAGTTCCTGAAGATCGAGAGAAAACGGTAGTACCTGTTAGGTCAGGATATTATCCGTATTATAGTGTACAATCACAGAAAGCAATAATTCCTGCAAACTTAATTATTCTGAAAACACAAGATGGATTAATCGCCTTGAATAAACACAATATTTCAAAGGTAGAATTTCCGAATAATTTAAATAGTAAGTTTAAATCGATGGAAGAGATTAAAAGATTTAAGCTCAGGGTATCATCTCCAAATACTAAAACAAAGATTGGGATGTCTTATCTCCAGAAGGGAATTACATGGGTTCCAAGTTACTTGATTAATATTGATAAGAAAAATCGGGCAAGAATCATCATGAAGGCAGTAGTGGTAAATGATGCAGAAGACCTTGATAATGTTGAATTTTCATTTGTTGTCGGGTTCCCTAATTTTAAATATGCAGATAACCTTTCACCAATGTCATTATCAGAAGATGTCTTTACTTTCTTAAAGCAATTATATAACCCCCAGCAGAATGCTAATCAAATGTTCTTTAGCGGGATGTCAAATGTTCAGAGTGTAATGTCTTACGATGGATTTAGTCCGGGAATGCCAACTTATCCAAATATCTCTTCACCGGGGATTTCCGGAAAATTTGCAGAGGATCTATTCTTTTATAAGAAAACAAAAATTAGTCTAAAGAAAGGAGAAAGAGGATATTACCATATATTCTCAGAAGATGTGTATTTCAAACATTTTTATAAGTTAGATATCCCAAATACAATTCAAAAAAGCAATTATAGTTATTCATATAATCAACAGAAAGAGAAACTCCCTGAACAAGTTTGGCATTGTATAAAATTAACGAACACAACAAAATATCCATGGACAACTGCACCGGCAATGGTTATAAAAGGTTCAAAGCCAATTTCTCAGGATAGAATAAATTATACTCCGATCGGAGTTCAGTCAACATTGAAATTAACTGCTGCGAATGATATAAAAATAAAATATTCAGAAGTCGAATTAGATAGAGAGCGAAATGTGAAAATCTATCATTATACCTATAGCCTTGTAACTGTTCAGGGTGAAGTGCAGCTGAAGAATACAAAAAATGAAGCTGTGGATATGGAGATTACTAAAACCTTAACGGGCGAAGTTATTGAGATTGATAATGACGGCAAAACAACCAAAACAGCAGAAGGACTGAAGACCGTAAATTATCATTCCATTCTGAAATGGAAGATTACCTTGAAACCCAAAGAAGAAATTAAATTAAACTATAAATATAAAGTTCATATCTCAAGGTGATAACAAAGAGTTGGTACACTTTTTTACTAAGAAAAAAGAGAGGATTGTCATTGCGAGAGAGGAGTATTGCGACAACTGCGGCAATCTGGGAGCAAGCTCCCTTTTTAAAAACGAGATTACGGAGCCTGTTCCGAATATAGTAAGGAAGCTCCTGCGCTGTTTACCGCACTTTCCGACGCTTCGCTAGATCTTCGATGTGTTAATAACAATACTTTCGTTTTTATTAATAAAAACGTTATCCACAAATCGGACAGCCTCAGTAGAGGTTGGGGTAAACTTCGAAAAAAGAAAATAGGGTCCCGGCACCCTTTTCGGAGGATTATTATGAAGCTAA
Organism: Candidatus Mcinerneyibacteriota bacterium; assembly: GCA_030630935.1. GTDB lineage: Bacteria > AUK180 > AUK180 > JAQVHJ01 > JAQVHJ01 > DAOVMD01. The sequence continues at coordinate 4,654 of DAOVMD010000170.1, forward strand.
AAAAGTTAACTATATTTCTATTTATTTGTTTATTTACAATAGTGGTTAATGGAAAGAGCCAAGAGAAGGATTTTGAAAAGGAATTTGAAGAAAAATATCAGGCATGGAAGGAATATATTTCGCAACCAGAAATAATGCTAGATTCTGATAGTACTACAAGAATAGAATGCAAAGAATTCTCTGCGTTAAGAAATTTAAGAATTGATTCAATTCCATTTATGATAGAGAAAATGAAGGAAGATAAAGTTGCATATCACTACTTAGGAGATCCTGTTAGTCATATACTTAAATTGAAAATTGAAAGTATTTATATTAAAGAAGAAACGAAATTTATATATCCTGATTATCCAGAAGTTAAGGATAATGAACATATCATTATATATTGGTGGACTAAAGGTTATAAAAAAACAGATTCTTTATTTAAAAAGTATTATACTTTATATGTGCAATCAAGAAATATAAGTATTTTTTTATCTCAAAAAAGTACTCGATATTATTACTTTAAAATTCGTGATTTAGGAATTCAGGTAATTCCTTTAATTATTGAAACTGCGAAAAAAGGTGATGATGATTTATTGAAATTACTTCCATATCTTACAAACAACAATATAAGTAAAGAAAAATTAAGCGAAACAAAAAGTCGAGAAGAAAAAGTTAAATATTGTGAAGAATGGTGGGAAGAAAACAAAGAAGATTGGACAATCCCATTTGGTGATTAAGGTGTCTTCTTTTATACATATTCCTTGAAAAAAGAGGTAAGAATGAATACAAAAAAGTTACCTATTATGGCAATTTTTTTCCTAATTTCTATGTTTTATATATTGGTTAGTGTTTCCTGCTTTTGTAATGAAACATATAATGTAGAATACTATACAGATGATATAAAAATAGAGCAGCAAAAAATTATAGATATAACCTTTTTACAAGGGAAAGATTATAAAATTAAAATAGATGAAATTTATCTTTCAGAGAATGGGAATTTATATTCAGGAAAATGGTCTGGTAATTATTGGAATAAGATGAATTATTATTTAATCAACCCTGTTAAAAATACCAATCACTTTTTTGTTCGACAGTATTATCGCGATGAAAAAAACAGAATAGAGTACTTTTTACTAAATGAAAATTTAGATATAGTTAAAGTATTTAAAAATATAAAATATGATAGGTTATGTTCCTCGTATTCAGGAAAGTATTTCGTATCATATGGAGTAACAAATTTTGAAGGAGAACATAAGTTATTCCAGGGGCTTAGTATTTATAATTCAGATGGAGAAGAGTTATTTGGATTTAACCAAATTAACTTTAGGAACATTGCAAATGTTCAATTTTCTAAAGCTGATAATTTAATAATATTTACAGGGAATTTAGTAAAAGATTATTTTAATGATAAAATTGAAGATAAGTTTCAAGTTTTTACAGGGATAGGTATAATTATTTGTTTAAATACAAAAGGAGAGATTATTTGGAAAGAATATTTAGACGATTCGACAGCTGTAAGTATTAGCAATTTAATTATAACAGAAGATGATTTAATAATTATAAATGATATGTCAAATATTTATATTTATAATTTTTCAGGAAAATTAATTAAAAAGATTAAAATTCCAAGAGTAATAAAATTAATAAAAGAGGAAGATTCCTTGTACATCATTGATGAAAATAACTTATATTGTTTTTCTCTTAAGTCAATGAAAATAGAAAAAGAAATTAAAGTGTTAGATGGAATAAGAATAAAATCATTTTATCTGTTTAATGAATATATAATATTTTCAGGTTATTATAAAATTAAAAAAAATGTGTACAATGATGAACTTATAATTTTAAATAGAAAGGACTATAAAAAACTTTTAAGAATAACATTTTATAATGATTATATTCGCAAAATTGATTTAAAAGATAATAAATTGGTTATATATCAAGGTGATAACATCTATTTATTTAATGTTTTTCGAAATAGGAGAGAAGAATGAAACACGGTGCTATTTTTTTTCTCTGCGTCCGGAGTTTACCCCGTTTTTTCGGGGCGTCCTCTTCCCGATATGAAAA
>DAOVMD010000209.1 GCA_030630935.1 Candidatus Mcinerneyibacteriota bacterium
CCCGGACTTGTCAATTTGAAAAATCACATCACTGGAATTTTCAAATAAATCCCTGAATTTCTTCTCAGATTCAAGGATTGAAAATTCAGATAATTTCTCTTCCGTTACATCCCTTAGAATTAAAAGAAACTCTATGACATTCCTGAATTTATCATATAAAGGTGAAATAAAAAGGTTAACCCAGCGTTTTTCACCTTCACGGCGATTGATTATAGAATCAAACGAATAAGAGCGCTTGGTTTCAATTGATTTATTTAAAAATGTATTAAGTTTCTTGTAATCATTTTGAGTAAGAATTTTTTTAAAATCCGAAAGGACATGGAAATCCTTTAGTGAATACCCTATCATTTTCAGAAATATTGAATTAATCTCATGAATCTGAAGGTCCTTATTAATTAAACATAAACCATTAGGTGATTCATAGAATAAACCACGATATCGCTCTTCGGCTTGAATTATCTTTTGAAATAATCTGGAATTCTTGATTGCAACAGTAATGAAGTTTGTTAAAGTTAATAAAGACTCTACACGTTCTGAATCACCAAAAATGTACGGGATCTCAGAAAAAATATTTAAAACCCCCTCCGTTTTCTTCTTAATTATAATTGGAAAACCTATATAAGACGTGTACTTCTCTGATTTTAGTATTTCTAACCAGGCTTTATAGGGGCTTTTTAACTTATCTTTTAATTTAAGCTTTAATATCTCTCCCGTTTTCAAAACTGTATATTCCGGGATATTCTCGGTATTATGAAGGTTTACAAAATTCTCATACTTCAGGAAGTACCTGGTCTTTCCATGCCATGCAACCGGGTACAACTTCTTATCATCAGGATGAATTAGACTTACATAAACAAGTGGGAAATCCAAAATCCTACCTATACTCTCACAAATTCTTGTTAAGAGTTCTGTTATCTCAATTGTCCCTGCAATAGACTTCGAAATTTCTTGAACTCTTAAGAAAAATTCACTGAATTTCCCTGACCCACTTGATAATTTCAAGGTTACACAAAATCCAAATAACTCTTTCTGTTTTATAAGTAAATTACAGGTCATAAATATATTTCGACATGCACCATTATTATCAATTAATCGAGTAAGAAATCCATTTGATAGTTCATCCCCCTTCTCCTTCTCGATAAACCTGGTTTGAACATATTCCTTATCTTCAGAATGAAGAAGTTCAATAAAAGGTTTATCCAGTAAGTCCTTATCCTTAAAATTAGTCTCTTTTAAAAATAGATCATTGTAGTAGATTATCTTTTTCTCTTTGTCCAGAATCACAATTGGCTCCTGAACCATATTGAGAAAGGAGGTAAAATCAAAATCAGGAATTTTATCTGTAGATTCTTTCATTTTCTAATCTTCGTTTTTATTATTGTATCATAATTTATGCTATAAATCAAGAGAAAGGTTGTGAAATTCCTTTGTTGTTTTAAAATGAAACTTGGCAATCTTTCGAAGTATTTCAAACCCGTGTTTCTTAACAATATCCCTGGCTTTTTCTTTAATATGCGATGAACCAAGTGGAAGTTCCAATTTGAATTCTGTATTCAGTTTTTTTATCATCTGAATAAATGCTTGACGTGCAATTATTGATGCGGATGCAACCGCCATATCAGATTCTGCATTTGTAAATTCAAATACTTCAATCGGTTTCTCAAGCTTAGTCAGATTATTGGTAATATGTTCCTTTACGGTAAACTTATCAATAATAGCAAGCTCACAATTATTTTTAATGTATAAGTTCTTAATCACTGTACAATGTGCCCAGGCAAGGATCTTGTTCAGATTCTGCATCTTATTATATAACTCATTATACTTCTCAGGATAAATCCTGACGATTGAATAAGGAACTGCTTTCTTCAAACTATCGGCAATTGTAAAAATTCGTTTATCTGATAACTTCTTCGAGTCCTTAATTCCAAACTTAGAAATCTTAGCCTCTAAATCTTCATTGAGATAAACTCCGGCAACTACTATGCCGCCAAAATAATCGCCCTTACCCGATTCATCACAACCTATCCTCGGCATTGTCGAAAACATTGTTATATTTAAATTCTTCTTCTCCATTTATTATTCTCCTGAATGTCATTGTCCCGACGCGTCGGGATGACTTCCGTTCCACTCCAGCCACGCGCTAAAGCAAAGTGTGCTGAGCTGGGTACCCAATGTGGTACCCAGAGCTCCCATTTACAAACCCTACTTGCAGGAAATGCTCCTTTTTGAATGCATCGATATCAATCGATGCTGTGATTGCTTCATCACTCACTATGTTCGCTTCTGACGCAAGTTAGATCTTAGATGCATCAATGACAATCGATAGTTCTTAGAAAGGGAGCTTGCTCCCAGATTGCCGCGTCGCTTTGCTCCCTCGCGATGACAAAACACACTCATACATCTAAATCTCATTTCTCACTCGCCTCTTTATTCTTTCCGAATTTATACTTCAGCAATTCGTTAATTGCTTTAAAGATCACAAAAGGATTCCCGCCTGTTTGTTCACCCTTTAATCTTGGATAGTGATTTACTCCAATCTCAATAAAATTGAATTCACCGTCTTTTAGTTTCAATAATATTTCCGCAGAAGCAAAAGCACCACGTGAATGTATTTTAATTCCATCAAAAATACTGCGATGAAATAATTTGAATGCGCAATCAATATCACGAACCTTTAAACCACAGGTAATCCTGAGAACTAAATTCCAAAGATTTGCATTGAAGATCCTGATAAAATTATCCTGCCTTTTTATTCTATAACCAATTATATAATCGAAATCATCTATCTTCTCAAGGAACTGTATTATCTCATTTAAATTAAACTGCAAATCCCCGTCAGAGAAAAAGATTAGATCATACTTAGCATTCTCAAATCCCGAAGTTAAAGCAGCACCATAACCCTGGTTTTCGTCATGATTAATTAACCGGATATTTGAATTGCCCTTCATTATCCCCTCAACTATATCACGTGTCCTATCCGAACTACCATCATTTACAATTATAATCTCCCAATTATCTGCATATTCCTTCAGAACTTTCTCCGATTGTGTTATGAGCTCGGAAACATTATCTTCTTCATTATAGCACGGAAAGAAAAAGGAGATGTTATATTTTTTCATTCGTCACCCTTTAATAAAAACTTATATACGTAGAAATAGGTTTATTATCTAATGGGGATAACCGACCCTTCCTATAAACAATCCCATTCAAAGGATAAGAAGGGATTTTAAATAACCTTCCTATCTTCAGATACTTAATCTTAAGACAATATTGAGTATTCTTAATCTCTTCAAGTGATGGGGGTTCCTTTTTGAGCGGAACATCGATCATTACACCTATCTTGATATTAAATTGTTTCAAGGTCAAATTAATCTCCGAATCCTCAAGACCATTATCAGAAGATAAATACTTTGCCACAGAAAAGATATCATTCCTTTCCTCAAATTCAATCGATTTTATTATTTTATTTTTCTTAAGAACTGAATGGAAATAATTACTCCAATCAGGTGCAAGATCCATATCAATATGCTTAACAGAGAACATAATTACTTCTTCTCTATCTAAAACATCCTGATTAATGATCATATCATTAATTCTAATCGCACCATGTTTAATTGGCATCTTATTTATGGTTATTTTATTACCTAGCCAACCTAACCCCACGCTGATAATAAGGAACTCTCCCTTTCTATAAATATTGGAACACTTAATTCCATAATCGCCGGTTATCCTGAATTTCTCAGAAAAATACTGCTTCAGAATTCTTGTTAGTTTTTTACGATCTACTTTTGGGGAGTAATCTATAGATGGGTCTTCATCATAATACAGTTGTACATAAAGTTTTTCAACTGGATCTTTATTAATTAAATCACGACGTGCAAAAAGTTTTAATTTAGAATCCCTGGAAATTTGATAAGAATTTACCAACTTATAATACTTCGTAAACTCTTCCTTATTTTCCTTGATCTTCTCTAATTTCTCACGTTCCTTCATAGTTGCAAACTTTGGTCCGGGTGAACCCGTTTTTTTAATTATAAAATCAGATAATAAATAATAATCTTTATAACTTACCGCATAAATCGGTAAACCCCTCCTTTCCATCTCCAGCTCAAATAAAGTTTTATTTACTCGCGGTAGATTAAGCAGAAGCTGATACCCAAAATATCTCTCCCCATTAAAACCGTCATAATCAGAGTCATCAAATTTATTAACTATTTTAATCATATCTTTTATCAACGGTTCAATTGAATAATTCCTTGGTCGCGGCGGGGATGAAGCTAAGAACCCGATTGGAATTCGTGCTTCCTTAATCCGGATATTTACTTTTGTATAACTGGAAATGAAAAAAGAAACCAGTGCAGCTGCGAAAATTATATATCTAATGATCACCTTATGTTTTTCCTTTAAATATTCAAGCCAGGTTAAAGATATTATTGCAATGAACGGCAGAATCGGTAAACTAAACCTGAGATCTTTATTCCGTAATAGTGTGAGAAATAAATAACCGCTTAATACCCAGAGTAAAATATCTGAATTCTCTCTTTTTATATGCTTTAAATATAAAAATAATCCTACGAAAAAAAGTACAAAAAATAAAATATTTACTTGGGTTGATAACCCGACAATATAATATATTATTGAAAATATTGATAATACGGCTGGATCCCCTTCTCCTGCACCGATACTCATGTTCCCTGTAAATTTAAGTGGGAGTTTAAAAACATAATAACCATACCATCTAAAAGCAACAGCAATAAAAAATAATATGAAAATATAAAAATTCAATAACTGCTTATAATCAATTGAATACTCCTTCACCATTCTAATAATCAAATAAATAAATAATCCCGACATCAGGACTGGGATAAAAGTCCATTGCCACTGAAAAAAGAAAATAGCGACCATGAAAAATACAAATAGTACATTCCATAAAACAAAAACAAATAATCTCTTTTTATGAATTGCAATAAATTGCTTCCTAATATTATTTAGAATTTTTATCAATAATATTACCAAAGGAATAATTATGAAAAATAAAAAAGACCACTTGGTCAGCATCCCGAATCCCGATACAACTCCAAATAAAATTGTGAATTTTAAATCTTTAAATCCATCTGACTTTAACCAAAAATAAAAAGCAGCAATCACAAAAACTGTCAGTGTTGAATCAATAAGTGTAATCCTCAATAGGAAATTCCAGAAAAAGTAAAGCGAAAAAAGAAACACCACCCAAAACCCAAACTCCTCATCCTTAAGTTCCTTCCCTACTAAATATAAAAATATTAATCCTATTAACCCATAGAACAAATTCATATATAAAACCGGAACCTGACCAAAACCCGTAATGAATAATAATGGTAATGATGATAAATGATAAAATGGCGGATAATAATCCGATATTGAAAGGATATCATAAAGATTAAATGTCTGGAACCTAATTTGATTATAATACCTTAGTATCAGTTGAAGATGCATTCCCTCATCCCATAAAGGATATGCTGCATGATTCCGAACCCAGATAATAAAATTCGCTACGTGAAATAAAAGTAAAATAATGAAAAGGGCTTTGTAACGGATGTTCTCTTTTTTTAAATAATTTTTTATATCCATATCAATTCTTAATTTATCTTATTATATAACTATTTTCTTAATTTGTCAATTTTTTTATTGACAATGACCTTACAAAATCATAATGTTAATATTAAATATTAAAAGAGAAATGCTAACATTTGGACTTCATCTCCAAAAAAGTTGGTAAAATAACAAGAAGAATTATATATAATGAAAAAATAAAAACAAAAAACAAATTTTTACAGGGATGGACGGGATGATAGCATCGCTTCGCTCTACAAGTAAGAATTAAGAATGAACAATGAAGAGTGAAGAATTATTTGCATTATAGATTTGAATGCTTTTGTTTGGAGCAATTGTTTTTAACAGAGAAACTGTATACTATCTATAAAACGACTGCTATCGGTTCTCTGATTTCTGCTCTCTATTCAAGCAAC
>DAOVMD010000438.1 GCA_030630935.1 Candidatus Mcinerneyibacteriota bacterium
AGAAACATTATGTTGGTGATCCCCTCGGAACCGAAGGTCCAACGAATTGTTTATATACTTATCCTGATAAGGGTGCATACCTGGTTGATTCTGAAGATGAGATCGTTGTTGAAGCAAACGCCGGGTCTCTGTATTGTGATCAGGATAATGAAAGAAGCAGGGATGATACACCGTTCATAATTCCGGAAATCTATCCGAAAGGATATAAGGCGTTCTGGTATATGAAATACGGTTTGAGCTCAAGGCAGTATGTTGATTTCCTGAATTCGTTAACAAGAAAACAGCAGCAGAATCATGTGCGGAGTGATATTTCCGGGGATGTGATTGAGAATTATTATGTTATGACTGATACGAATACAGAAAAGTTCAGGCAGTCGATTATGGTTGCTAAGAATGGAAACAGAACTGATGATCCGGTGAGATTTTATACGTATGCCCCTGCAAGAGCATGTAACGTGATTGCCTGGAAGGATGTCGCAGGGTATGCTGCCTGGGCAGGGCTTAGACCGATTACCGATTTTGAATTTGAGAAAGCGTGCCGTGGTCCATTGGAAGCAGTTACCGGGGAATGTGCCTGGGGCTCAAACGAGATTGGAATAGTAGAGACATTCGATGGTGCTGATGGGAGCGGGGACGAGATCAAAGTTCCGATAACTGGTCTGGTGAATGCTTGTTATGGTCGGGGAATCGCACCGTTTGATGCAGCTGCAGGGAAAACCGAACCGGAGAATCCCGGTTTTGAAGGACCGGTGAGTATTGGTCTATTTTCAAAAACAAGACATGAAGGGATTCCAAAAAGACTGAATGATGGTGCAGGATATTATGGAAATATGGAGTTGTCCGGGAATCTCTGGGAGTTTATTGTAAGCTTTGGGAATCCACATGGAAGAGCATTTGAACCGAATCACGGGTCAGGTTGGCTTGATGATAATGGATTAGCTCAAGTACAAACTTGGTCGGATGAATCAGGTGAAGGAACCGGTGCAAGAGGTGGAGTTTATAAAAGCCCTAATGCTGTATACCTGGCAGTAGCTTTGAGGTTCGCAGGTGCTCATGCAAAAGCAACTCCGAGATTCAACGGTGGACTACGAGTAGGATTTTAAGAGGTAATTAGATGAAATTTCGAAAATATCTAACAATATATAGTTTGTCATTGTCCCGAAAAAACAGGATGACTTACGCTTTGCTCCAGTCACGAGCAGAGCGCGGCAATCTAAAATTTTTTATTACTTCAAATTATATTGGTCAGCACAGGATATATTATGTTTTTTTCGGAATGAAAATTATTGTAATTTAAAATTCCAATATTTATTAAGGAGAATTTAATGTGAAAGATAAAATGTTGAAGCCGGCTATATTATCGGTTTCTCTGTTAACAATTATGGCGTCCGCCGCAGTTGCCCCTGCTTTGGGTAAAATCCGACTTGCTTTTCCTGAAGCCGATGCAACTTTAATCAAACTAATTCTCACACTTCCCGCATTAATGATTATACCATTTAGTTTGATATCCGGGAAACTGGTGCAGAACATGAAGAAGAAGACTTTGATGATGATTGGTTTGGTTATTTATCTGATTGCGGGTTTTGGCGGGGGTTTTGCCCAGAATATTATTCAGCTTCTTATTATCAGGGGAGTCCTTGGAATTGGAGTAGGAATAATCATGCCTTTATCAACGACCTTGATTGGAGATTTCTTCAAGGGAGATCAACGGAAGAAGATGATGGGTTTGGCAGGGTCTGTTCAGAATCTAGGGGGCGTAATTTTCCAGATAGGTGCTGGATTCCTCGCGGTCATATCCTGGCGTTATGCTTTTGGAGTATATACGATTGCTTTATTCATATTAATTTTAGTGGGTTTATTTTTACCTGAACCTCCGCGTGAGGAACCTACTGGTGTTCCCGGACAAAAACCGAGGAACAAACTTCCGATAGCTGTTTATGTAATAGCATTTTTATGTATATTAAACATGGTAGTATTTTTTGTCATGCCGACCAACCTTGCAATGTTTCTTGAGCATGAGAAGAAGTTATTTACGAGTGACCGTGCGTTATTTAAGAGTAAGGAAGATTTCCAGAAACACTTGAAGGCAGGTACTATTTCAAAAGAGACGATTGATGCTTTCAAAGGAAATGGAATTACTTTATCTACTGATGCTACTTTAAAACCCGGAGAAGAAAAATTTACCTGGGAGATTACGGATAAGAGGAAGAAATTCGTTATTAAAAAGGAAGACGGTAAACTTATTATCAAGACTGAGAAACTAGCAAAAGCTGCAATGGCGGGGTATATTTTATCCGCAATGTCTTTGTCGGCGATGTTTGCAGGATTATTATTAGTAGGTTTCGCAAGGATCTTCCGGAAGTTTGCAATACCCATTGCAATTTTATTAATGGGACTTGGTTATTTCTTATTAAGCGGAGCTTCATCGATTTGGATAATTTTCGTAGCTGTAGTTGTAATCGGATTTGGTTTCGGTACTATCCAACCTACTATATTTCTCACTGTTCAGCGTATTGCCCCGCCTAATGCCCGGGCATTCGCCATGGCTATAGTCGGCAGTTCAATTTTTCTTGGGCAGTTCATTTCACCAATTGTCATGAAAGGCGTAGTTACTATATTTAATCAGGATTCGTTTCAGTTCCGGTTCCTGGCACTTGCATTTGCTTTGGGTGGTGCAGGAATATTAGCTATAATAATTTCTTTATTTAAACCGAAAAAGAAGGCAACCCCAAAAGTATATATATGAAAAAGTTCTTTTTTTACTCATACAGTTTCGGAAGTTCATTTATAAGATGATTTAATATAAATCAGTTCTTTGACATATTTATTTTTACAACGATGTTATAAAGAAATATTTTACTACTGATCACACGACTTAAATAACTATGGTGCTTGAGCAGACCCAGAACCACGC
>DAOVMD010000398.1 GCA_030630935.1 Candidatus Mcinerneyibacteriota bacterium
GAAGCGAGTTTTTGTTTTTATACATTTCATACGGGAGGGTTAAGTTCAATTGGTCAAGGCGCCCAGCCGGTCGCCCCTACTTTGTTTGGGATAAAATGCTTGGGTTTTGGAAGAAATAATTAAAAAATTTTGTTTTTTTCTTCATTGTTTCCCGATTCGGTTTTATCCTCATCCCCGAAAAAATTTCGGGGTAAACTTCCGACTGACTACCCTTAATATCTTATGGTCGCAGCATGCTTAATTCGGAATTTACCCCGAATTTACTTCGGGGTGGTGAAAATCGCATTCATATGCTTCCAAAAGCAACATTAGTTTTAAACAAATGCATTGTATTCTCTAAAGCAAAATCATTATTCATTGTTACTTTTTCATTGTGAGCAAAGCGAAGCGATTACTTTTTCATTGTGGTGAGAAGTGATCCACTTATTTCAAACTTAACTACATTGGTAATCCCAAGAATTTTTTCACAGTGTGGACATTTAAAGATAAACGGAGAACTATACACTGTATATCTACTAGGGATCACTCCTCCTATTGTAAATTCACTTTTAGTAGTATTTAGATCTAAGTCAACCTTATTTTCACAATAAGGACATTTCCCTACATATGAACTCATAATTTAACCTCTTATTTGTATTTGTTAATAATTCATCTTCAAAAAGGAAATCCTATTCAAAGAACCATGAATTAATTTAACCTAATTCCATTATACTCCGAAATCTTCCTTTTGTCAATGGGTGGAAGAATTTAAGTGACACGAGTTTTTGTTTTTATACATTTCATACGGGAGGATTAAATTCTTACGGTCAGGGCGCCCGGCCGGTCGCCCCTACACCGTTTGGGATACAATGTTTTGGTCTTCGAATGGATAATTAAAATCTTTGTTTTTTTGTTTCTTCTCTGCGTCCGGAGTTTATCCCGGATTCACTTCGGGGTGTCCGGAGTTTACCCCGTTTTTTCGGGGCGGTGAATTTTATTTTTGCATTCAATCGAATCTTTAAGCACCTGTCGCTCTAAACTATTGCATTATAATATCTAATGCAAAACCATTATTCATTTCGGCGCCAGGCCACCCTACGTGGTGCCTGGTTCATTGTTCACTCTTCATTTTTACTTGTGTAGCAAAGCGAAACTATTATTTTTTTTCTAAAAACGCATCCATTTTTGTTAAGAACACCAATGTCTCTTCAAAATGTGCTACCGGTATAGTAACTCCCTTCTTGGTAGGTCCTGAATATTTCTCTGTATTAAGGTATTCACGCAATTCAAAATATTTCTTCTCTTTAAACGTTACAATTGCAATGTTTATATATCTTTCATCATCAAGCTTGACTTCTTGTTTTACCTCTTCAAATTTTTTGAATGATTCAATATTATCATTTATCTTTTTTATGATCTCTTTCAAATTTTCATGACTCAGCATTATCCCTTTTTTGGTCGGACCGGTATATTTCTCGGTTGTAATAAACTTGCGAATATTACCATATAACACATCCTTATACCCCTCCACATAAAAATTTAACTCCGTGCTTTTTGAAATCTCAATTGTTCCAATTGTCTCCATAATGTTTACTCCTATTTATTGATTTTTTTTGGTTCATGCTTTTTCATATTTTCATTTTAACATATTTAATTTCAAAAATCAAGTTTTTAACATAAAAAAGTTTCGCTTCGCTCCACACTTATGATTTATGGTTGATAATTATTAATTGATAAACCGATTTGCATTATATATTAAATTGCTTTTGCTTGGAGTGATATTTCTTATTATAAACTTCTATTTATTCATCCGAAGACAAAAGAATTGTATCCTTTTCGTCTATCTACAATCTATAAAACGACTGCTCCAGCGCCCTGCACCCAAGCGAAGCAGTGGTACAGGGTCTGCTCTCTGTTCTCTATTTATCTATATCTCTGCTCTTCGGAGTTTCTCACGGAAGATCTTATCTTCTTCTGTTAAAAACATATCTGTAAATTCCAGAATATCCTCAAGCCATTGAAGTTTTTCTGCAGTTGTCAGCTGCATATATTCCAGGATCTTATCATCTTCAAAATAATAATAATAGCCTTTTCTTTTGTTAATATTCTCAACCCGTCCGGGTTCATTTTTTTCAGTTGCCATCTCGATTAAATTTTTTAAGTTTCTCCAGCATCTCAATATCTGCAATATCCTGAGCACGACCGGAAAGTTTCTTCATCCTGATAATATCATCTATCGGAGCAAGATAAATCTCTATATCCTTTGCCTTTTTAATTACTTTATTCTGAAACGCTTCTTTAAAATTTACATTGTGAACCAGAACAATATCAATGATCCTGTGCAGATTATTTTTTTGATAAAAACTTAAATCAATTAAATTCTTTTCACGGTGTAATCTCTGTATCTCAGTACTATCTGCCATTATAATTGGATCTACCGGCTGCTTCAGAATATAATCAAGCCTTGAAAGAATACGGATTATTTTCTCTACATTTTTTTTCTCAGTTGAAATTATTACATCAATATCCTGCGTGACTCTCGGAATACCGTAAAGATTAACTGATAATCCCCCGACAATTAAATATCGTACTTTATGCTTATAAAATTCAAGTAAAATATCAAAATAAAGCATTACTTTCAATCTCCATTTTATAAAATAATTATAACAGAAATATTTAACGCTGTCAACTAAATTGTGGTTTTACCACAATTTAGAGAACAGAGAACCGAGAGCCGAGAACAGAATAGTACTAAATGCTTACAATACTTGGTCTCAATCTCGTTCTCAATCTCAATTTTAAAAATCAAAATAACTATTTTCTTTTAAAATCGTTTACGATTCTTATGAAAACAATTCATAGCCTGGGGTTTCAACCCTAGAAAAAGTTCGAAAAATAAACAGCCATTTATGGCAATTATGAAAACAATAAAATTTTTTCTTTTCTTATCATTCGGGTGTTTAAATTCGTTTGATCAGGGCATAATTCAGTTAACTCTGTTAACCTTATCGAGAGCAGATATCAGAGAGCCAGGAGCAGTCGTTTTATAGATAGAAGCATCGTAATCAATAACGCAAAATCATTATTCACTATTCATTGTTACTTTTTACTTGCAGAGCGAAGCGATGCTATTTGTTTTATACATTTCATTCGGGAGGGTTAAGTTCATATGATCAGGGCGCCCGGCCGGTCGCCCCTACACCGTTTGGGATACAATGCTTTGGTCTTGGAAGGGATAATTAAAAAAATATATTAAGAAATATCGCTCTACACAAGTGCATTGTAATACATAATGTCGAGTAGACGTGTCGTCCTCATAAATTTAATAGTGAGAACGACCGCCCCTCACAGAACCCGCCGTGCGGTTTTCCCGCAACGGGCTCTTCGCTAACATTCA
>DAOVMD010000177.1 GCA_030630935.1 Candidatus Mcinerneyibacteriota bacterium
TAATAACCAACCAATAATTTTAACTTGAATTTTTTAGTATTAAACTCAGATATTTTCAACCTAAATCCTTTTAAATCATACCAGTCAACATCGATAGATTCCCTGGTAAAATAAAACCAATCTGAATAAGCAGTATGTGTGATAAATGAATCATAATAGTAAGAATCTAATACATAATGTTCCAAAGTTAAAAGAAATAATTTAAATTTAAAACGGAACCCGGCTCTTAAATATCCGATTTGTTCTTTTCCTTCTCCGAAAATAAAAAAAGCAGCATTTTTAGAAAAAAGATTAAACCCCAGACCTAACTTAAAAGAAAGATTATTAATATTATATTCGTCATACTTGCTTATCCAATATTTGTTCCGTCTTAAATAATTTTCCTCTTCAATAAAGTCAGTTGTATAGTATTTAATACAAAATATAAACCAAAATAAATCATAACTTGTTTTTGTTCCTAAACTAAGCCGAAATTCATCAATGGTCAATCTTTGGTAATTAGTTTCAAATCCATCAGGGGAATATTTAAAATTAGCATGATTTATTGAAGAGGCAAAATAACTTTCATTAGTCGCACGAAAAAAACGTGATGTTAAAACACCATATAAATTTGTGAAGAAGATATTGTTTGAATCATAGTCAGCACTGCAATAGTCATTCATATATGTTCTAAATGAAATATCATCATTATAAAAACCAAAGCCTGAATTAAAAAAGAACTGAAAATTATTTCGTTTTTTATGGAGATCACTAAATAAATTAAGTGAAATAGTCATAAAATCCTTCTTAAGTGAAAAGTCTGGAATTTCTGTTACATTAAATAAATAAGAAAAAGAACCTCCAATAAAAAGGTTATGTGTATGTTTGTTTCTCTTTAATTTAAGTTTTTTTAGATACGTTACTTTATGAATTTGAGTGGTTGATTCCAGAGAATCGGGAGCAAAACAATAATAAGAAGAATAACCCTTTCGACATTCCTGATCATGAAATGATGATTTTCTTACACTCGAAGTTAGTTGGAAAATATTATCATTTGGTAAATCAAAGTTACTTTTAATTTTCAAGTTGGTTATCTGCCCTTTTGTGAAACCACCATCTTTATAATTATTCCTTGTATAGAATGTCTCGAATTTTACAGAGTCATTAAAGGAATTGGGATTATATAAAAAAACTTCATCTGTTAAATCAAAAATATAATAATTAATATTTTGATGATATATCTCTGTAATATCTATTGAAGAAATAGCCGTTCTATTAATATCGACAGTTTTATCTTTCTTAACCCCTAGTTTTATGGATTTTAATTTCCGTGCAGCCCTGTCAAAATCATTCATTATAAGAAATATCTTTATCTCTTTTTCATTAGGTAATTTATAAGTTATTACCGTCTTATCCGGAGTAATTTTAAAAAAGCCCAAGTATGCAAAAAATAGCGGATAGAATGGAATAAGGATTAACCTCGGTTCATCAAACGTGCTTTTTAATTTGAATTCACCAATTTTATTATCTTCAAAATAAATTTCAATAGAATGATCTATATTTGTATAAAGATAAAAGAGAGTAGCTTCTGTAAATTCCTTCACCTTATTACCCTTGTTATCTAATACCACAACCTTCAAGTCAATATCCTTAGGCTCTGAATATACAAGATATTTCTGAACTGATGACGATGACAAAGTATATAATAATATGAAAATAAATACCAACAGGAACTTAAAAGGATATTTCATAATCCCTCTTATTCTTTTGTTTATTTATTATACATTTTATCTTCATAAAAGTCAACCATTTTTCGATCTCCTTTTATCTTGCCAATAACCATTGATAATTATTAATTGAAGATTGGGTTAGCATTACGTATTAAAATGCTGCTATCTATAAAACGACTGCTCTCTGTTCTCTGCTATCTGCTCTCTACTAAACACATGCAAAGCATGCATTGATCTTTCATTCCTTCCTTGAATCACTCTCCCGGCGTTCAATCTCTAACTTCACGCGTTCCTTTCGTAGTTCTAATTTCTTAATCTGGATATCTAAAGATTTCTTTTCCTTCTCCTCTTTTGACTTCTTCAAAACTTCCAGAAGTTTTTTTATCTCGGATGCGTATTGATCAAAAGTGAGTTTTAATTTCTCCATTACTTCAGCCTTAAGCGCCTTGTCAAATAGCATTTCATCAGGCTTGGAATCTGAATGTTTCTTCTTCTTTTCTTCTGATTCAGGAATAAATTGAGAACGTGTATTATATGTTCTGATATTTTGGAAATTTGGAGAAACAATCTCAATACCTGCTTCATGGATCGCATCCATTACCTCACAATTAAGTTGGGACCGGACAAAAATTAAAGCGTCCAGCTCTTTAAGAAGACCATTTACTCTATAAGTAACGGAAAAATCACCCAGTTCAATTACACTCACAAAAGGATTTTCCAACCCGGCCTTCTTGGCCGCCTTCAGCATTGCCGCCTGGATTTTATTCCGCGATTCATCATAGCCCAATGATACAGTTGATGAAATAATCGTTCCTGAATTTCTTAAAGTAGTCACCGGGGTTTGGATAATGAAATAATTTGGGAATGTAACCAAATCTCTCTCAATTGTCTGAATCTCCGTATGTAATAAATCTAACTCTGTAACTTTACCAAAATGTTCATTTACCTTGATAAAATCCCCTATCTTATAACCCTTGATTAATTTTATCATTATCCCCGCAACAAGGTTTGAAAAGAATGTGGTAGATGCAAATGCAATAAGGGCAGTAAAGATTAGACCTATTAATTTTAATACTTGTTCCTTTGCTGAAGCTTCCATAGGTAATAAAACTACAAATATAAAAACTCCTAATATTGCAACAGTTAAAACAATAACTCTCTTGACCATTGCCCGACCCTTAGTGACCGTGAACTTCTCGCCCATTACCTTATTTATAATGATAATTATTAAAAACGTGAGGACAACTGCAATTAAACTGGGAAGAATAGCAAATAAAATTTCCATATTAAACTCCATCTTAGATTGTAAATGAACTTATTCATTATTACTCTATGATTCATTATAATTTATTTGACCCAAAAAGTCAAGAAAATAGTTTCGCTTCGCTCAACAATGAAGAATGAATAGTGAAGAATGAATAAGTAATAATTATTTGCATTAAAGATTTCAATGCTTATGTTTAAAGCGATATTTCTTAATATAAACTTTTTAATTATTTATTCGAAGACCAAGGAATTGTTTCCCAAACGAAGTAGGGGCGATTATTTGCTTTCGCAAACAACAGTTTGAGTAATCAGTTTGAGTTTGCTCCTATATATAGGAGTGTCTTACAAATAACGTATTAAATTATTAAGCGTTTCACAAACGAAGTGAAGTGATCCCGATCAATTTCAGGAATATGAAATTCAATCGGGATAATCTTACTGAAAAATTAAATCTTTTTTTTTTTAAAATCGTTTACGATTTTTATGAAAAAGATTCGTAGCCTGGGGCTTCAGCCCTAGGAAAACGATTGAAAAATATTCGACATTTATGTCGAGTTATGAAAACAATAATTTTTTATTTTTTTTGTTCTCATCCGTTCTCTTTAGTTCCCTGTTAATTAATTTTTTGCATTCTCTAATTACTTTAAACATCAATCGCTCTAAACAATTATAAACAGTATAATTAAGTCCATTACAAGTCCCTTCCAGTCACTGTTAAAATTTTTCCTTTTGTTTGTTTTCTCCGTGTCCGGAGTTTACCCTGAATTCACTTCGGGGCGGTGAAATATTTTTGCTCTTTTTGTTGTTTTTCTTTGTTTTGGTTTTCTTTTGTAATGAGTGATTAATGGAACACCCTTGATAAATTTAGAAATTACATTTCTTTGGAAACAGAAAAATGTTTTATCAATAATGCTACTTTATTTTATTAACAGAATGTCCCAAGTTTTTTCTTTTTTTATGTTCTTCGTACTTTCTTGTTTTCGTGGCAAAAAAAATATTTTCGTGACTTCATAATAAAAATCACTTGATTTTACTAAATAACTATGTTAAAATGCATCCATGTTAAAAGTAACGAATCTTCATAAGACATTTAAGCAAAAGAAAGAGACTATTAAAGCAGTCGCTGGAGTCTCGTTTGACGTTCGACCCGGTGAAGTTTATGGATTACTCGGACCTAATGGCGCAGGGAAAACAACTATTCTCAGAATGATCTCAACACTGTTAAAACCTGATGAAGGTGAAATCTTTATCAATGATGAGAACATTAAAGATAACCCTGTCAAATCAAAGAGAGCTTTGGGTTTTCTATCAGGAACAACGGGTTTATATGATAGGTTGACTGCTGAAGAAATGGTAAGATATTTCGGAGACTTATATGGCCTGGAAGAAGAAATTTTAAATTCCCGGATAGAAAGTATCTTTGCACTTCTTGATATGAAGGATTTCAGAAAAGTGCGCTGTTCAAAATTATCAACAGGAATGAAACAAAAGGTTTCTATTGCCAGGACTCTAATTAATAATCCACCTTTACTCGTCCTTGATGAACCTACAATGGGTCTTGACGTATTAAGTGCAAAAAATATAATCGATTTTATTAGAAAAAGTAAAGACGACAAGAAAGCAATAATCTTTTCAACTCATATTATGTCTGAAGCAGAATATCTCTGTGATCGAGTCGGGATCTTACATAAAGGTAAGATTTACTTTTCAGGAACTTTAAAAGAGATAAAAGCTAAAGCTGGTGTTGATCATCTTCAAGATTTATTCTTTTTACTCGATAAAAAGGAAAAGGTTCTAAGTGAAAATTAGAAATATATTTATTATATTTAAAAAAGAATTTACTGACTTGCTTCGTGATAAAAGAACAATCATTGCAATGGTTGTTGTACCAATTGTTGTCATGCCGCTACTATCTTTAGGTGTATTTTCTTTAATGATGGTTCAGATGAAAAAGATTGAAGAAAAAACCATAAAGATTGGAATTGTAAATTATTCTGAATCTAATTTAATTCAGGGAGAGATTGAAGCACCCGATGAAAACGATAAAAAATTAAAAGTACAATTTATAAAAGCTTCTAATGAAGAAGACCTCAATGAGAAATTAAATAATAAAGAAATCCAGATCGGTTTAATCGTTAATGAAGACTTAACTGAAAAATTGAAATCAAATGAAAGTTCAGAATTAATTATAGTTTTTGACCAATCCCGTGAAGTATCTCAAATGGCAAGTCGAAAGATTTCTGCAAAAATACGGACCTTCAGAGATGTCATTAGAGATGAAAGATTAAAGGGAATCGGGCTCTCAGATAATTTTATCTATCCTATTAAAATATCCTATCACGACCTGAGTACTCCTAAGAAGATAGGTGCTTTTATAATTGGAATGCTTCTTCCATATATGCTTATAATTCTTTCAGTCGCCGGAGCGTCTAACCCCGCAATGGATATCACTGCAGGTGAAAAGGAAAGAGGAACTCTTGAAACAATACTCGTTTCACCTGCTTCAATTACTGAAATTACATTTGGAAAATTCTTCACTATTCAAGCTGTTTCAATAATCTCAACATTCCTAATATTGGCAAGTTATTTTGTCTTTCTGAAATTTGGACTCTTTGCTACAATGGCTGATATGCAATTAAAAATAAATATTCCATTTAAATCATTAGCGTTAATCCTGTTTCTATTCTTACCTATCTCAGGAATGTTCAGCGCACTGTTACTAACTCTTTCAATCTATGCAAAATCCCTGAAAGAAGCTCAAAGTTATATGGCTCCCATTATGGTAATGACAATCTTCCCCGCGATGATTTCGCTTCTCCCGGGAATTGAGCATAGTGTTTTGCTATCTTTCATTCCAATTATGAATATCAGCCTTACCATAAAAGGAATTATCAGGGATGATTTCAATCTCTTGTATTACTCCCTCACATTCCTCGCATCAACTATCTATGCCCTGATTTGCCTCTTCATTGCAATGAATATATTCAAACGTGAAAGCGTCCTGTTCAGAGCATAGCCAATTTCGCTTCGCTCAACATTTATGATTTATAATTGATAGTTGATAATTATTAAACCGATTTCTCATCGTTTATTACCCATTCATTAGTTGTTTTAATTATCTTTGTTTTTTTATTGTTTTCATAAGCAGCATAAATGCTGTGTGTTCTTCTGTCATTTTCCTAGGGTTGAAACCCCAGGTTATACATTGTTGTCATAAGAATCGTAAACGATTAAAAAAAGGAATATCTTATCTAAAGACTTTATCATTTAATTGTTTTCATATATTGAAATTATCTTTTATCGTTTTGTCAACTGTAAATCATTTAACATAGATTGGAAGCTATTCGGTTAACTCTGTTAACCTCACCGAGAACAGAGAGCAGAGAGTTGAGAACAGAAAAATAATTTTTTATATAATAATTAAGGATAACTATAAAGTTTATCCTAAGAAATATCGCTCTTACAAAAACATTTTAATTCATAATGCTTATATCTATAAAACGACTGCTCTCGGTTCTCTGATATCTGTTCTCTGTTCAAGCAACAGAGTTGCTTGAGAATGGGATTGACGGGATGAGTGCGCCAA
>DAOVMD010000304.1 GCA_030630935.1 Candidatus Mcinerneyibacteriota bacterium
ATAAATAGAGAATTGAACCTATTAACATTGCTTTTAATCTAAAGGGAACTCTTTTATCTTTGAAAAGCCGCCAATATAATTTAATGAAGTTTGGGATATGCTTGAAGTAATACCTAAATTTCTTTTCAGCTTCTTTACTCTGCTTGATTGCTTTGGTGATTTTAAATATGTCCTTAAAATTCAATTTATTTTCCTTTAATCTTTTTTATTTCTTTTAATAATTCCGGAAGGATATCTTTAGCTTTTCCTTTAAAAGAGATATCTGTTTGAGGGGTTAGGGGAGTATCTTCCAGGTTAATCTCGACTAAAAATGCTTTTGAACGCTTTGCAATTATAGGTATTGAAGCTGCGGGTTGAACAATTGCTGAAGTACCAATTATAAAGAAAATTTCACTTTCCGATGCGACCTTCAAACTTTCATCTAAACAATTTTGTGGAATTGCTTCACCAAACCAGACCACATTAGGACGATTCAGCCCGCCGCAGTCACATTTTGGTGGAAGTTCCTTTAATGGTGCATCAAAATTCTCCACAATCTTTTCACATTCCATACACTTAAACTCCCAAATACTTCCATGTAATTCAATAACTTTTGTTGATTGTGCTTTTTGATGATAACCATCAACGTTCTGTGTTATAATGGAGACATCATCAAAATATTTTTCTAAAGACGCAAGTGCTAAATGTCCCGGATTCGGTTTATTCTTTGCAATCTCTATTCTTCTTTCATCGTACCATTGCCAAACAAATTCGGGATTATTTAAGAACCCTTTTAAAGTTGCAAGTTTTTGAACTTCAATATTATTCCATAGACCATTTTTCCCGCGGAATGTTATAATCCCGCTATCAGCAGATATCCCTGCCCCGGTTAGGATTCCGATTCGCTTAGCTTTTTCAATTACCTGAATAAACTCTTGATTAAGTTTCATTTTTCCCCCTGATATATATTTTTTTTTGTTCACCCACCTTCCAAATAAACTCCTTTTTCCCGGTTGAGTTTCGTGCAGAAACAATTAAATATGTAGTATGAAACTCCTTTATCTCAATATCCAGCTCGGTGTTTTTTATTGATATGGTAATATAATTACTATGATTATCCTTAAAAATCGCATAGGTTTGAGCATTTTGATTCCTGATCCCGATTAATCTGAGTTCTTTACTCTTAAATGCTGTAATTCTATTCCCACAACCTAAAGAGAATAATAAAATAATAATAATTAAGAATCTAGTTACTGTTTTCATGTTTCAATCCTTTCTAATTTTATTCTTTTCTTGATATCTGATTTCTTATCAAATAATCTGATTAATAAGAATGAAACAACTAGGAAAATGCAAATACTAATAATTAAAAGTAAGTTAAAGTCTAAACTCAGGAAATCTTTTAATAAGAGTGACGAGAAAATTCCAAGTAAAATTCCGAGAACAGGAATGAAGAAAATAATAAATGACGATTTTAAAATAACGTTCTCAGGAATCTTGATTTTTATTTGATCACCCTTCTGGAATCCGGGTAGTTTGGGATAGAAGAGGAAATTCTTCTTCTCCAAGTCAGCAGAACATAGTCCGCATTTAATGCAAGCCGAGGATCTCTTGATTTCAATTTTCATTAGATCATCTTCAATATTAGTTATGATTCCATATTCAATCATTATTCAATTTTACTATCGTTTAGGATTTTTAGAAAGCTGTTTGCTTTTTTTGAATCGGGATTATATTTTAAAACCATTTTCCATTCTTCAGAAGCCGCCTTAATCATACCTCTTTTATAATATAAAATACCACGTTGAATTCGGGCTTTTTCAAATTTAGGATTAATCTGTAGAGCTCTGGAGAATGCTTTGAAGGCAAAGTCATAAGCTCCGATTTCTGCATAGATTTTTGCAAGTTTAAAATGGATATCAGCAAAATTCGGCATTATATCAATAGCCATAATATACTCATCAATTGCTTCATTGTACATCCCGATTTCTTCGTGAATATCAGCTTGATCTACAAACGTTTTACATTCAGCCATACGCTTTAATAAATTTTTAAAGTCAGATGTCTCAAGCTTATCCTTCATGTATATAAGATGGTTCTTTGCTTCTTCAAATTTCTTTTGCTCAATATAAATTAAGATAAGGTTCAACCTTGCATCAAGGTACTCCGGGTTAAACTTTAAGCTTGATAGAAGTACTTTTATCGCTTCATCCATCTTACCCATAATCAAAAGATAAATAGCTAATTTATTATAGAGATCCGGATAGTCGGGATGGTCTGTTATCTGCTTCTTTAATAATTTAATTGCTGTATCGTAATCTCCTTTCTCAAGGAATTTATCAATGTTTTCTGTTCCCTTCATTCTATTATTCTAATGCCTCGTCTTCTTCTTTAAATTTAAAAGTATCAAGAATATGTTCGAATTTAAAAAGTTCTCTTTTCATTAATTCCATTTCAGTTTTATCAACCACATCATCTGCAACAATTCTATCAAGAATCAGAGTTAAGTTTTTTGAAGAGTTATAGAAATCCTTGAAATCTTTGAGATGATCGTTTAGGAGTTCAGCAATTAAAATGAACTCGGGATCATCATTTGATCTGACATGAAAAACTTCTGGAATTACCCGTTTCTTTAATTCCCGTAATATGTTTTCAATTCGATATATTGGTCCTGCAATTCTGTGTGAGAGGTGAATGTTAATTAGTGTTGTTAGAAATATAACTACTACGAGAGAAATAATAATATAAATTGAAAATTTATTTAAGAAATTCATTATAATTTCCTCATCCCCATGGATTTGACTAATCTCACGGATGGTGAAGGAATATATAAAGATCAAAGTTGAGATCCAAAGAAAAAGAATAATTAATAGCATAATCCCAAACATTCTAAATTGAAATTGGGGTTTTATAATCTTACTTTTTCGGTGATTTGTCATATTGTTTCCTTCTATGTTAATTTTCGAGTTATATAAATTCTTTTACCATATTGATCCAGGAAGTAATCAAGAATCCCGGCCTCAGTCAATTCTTTTAATCTCCGGTTAAGGGATAACCTGTCTAAACCCGTTTTTTCCTGGAGTGAATGATTACCTGAATCAACCGATTGTTTATATGCAATATATGCAAGTATCTTTTTATTTCGATCATCTAATTTGAAAATATAATCTATGGAGGAAAGAATATGATTCACTTTAATTCTACTATCATCTGTTTCATTTTCAATTTCAACAAATTCCTCTTGAAGTAAATTATCTTTTATAGATTCCTTGAATTTAAATGCCTTTAATAAAAAATATAAAAACAATCTCGGGTTTCCTCTTGATAAGTCTAATAGTAAATTCAATGAATAGCTATCAATATAATCAATTATTTTTCCTTCAAAATTTGAAAATCCTAATCGTGTTCTTAATAAATCAACTGTTCTTTTTCTGGTGAAATTATGTAATAAGAAAATATCCGAAAATATCCCAAGAAAAGATGTTGATTCAGGTTTATTGAATGAGATCTTATACTTATTATAAAAATCCAAAGGTAATGTAAATACCCAGGTTGTGTTTGAAAGTTCCATAATCTCCTTCAGCTCAAATAAAAAAGATGCTAACCTGTTTTCACTCGTGCTATTGGTGAGAGGGTCGTATATTACTTTGTCAATGTCATCAACAAAGAAAATAAGATGCTTTTTTAAATTCTTCAATATCTTTACTATTACAAATAACAATTTATCAGGAGATAGAAACTTTACAGTTTTCGACGGGGATGCATTTTTCATTTCATTTATTAAAAAATCGCTGTATAACCTTAAAACCTGATAAGCATCAAGTTCCCTGGAAGGTTCGTATCGAACAAGGCTCCTCAGGAATTCCTGAATACCATTTGTATATAAATAATCATCTTTAATTTTCGAAAGGTCTATCTTTTTTACATCCGATTGCTTCAAGTTCTCAAGAAGTATAAATAATAATCTCTTTAAAAAATCTGCTGTATTTGGAATCGTAAAGGGAAAGGATAAAACTTTATGTTTTCTTTTAAAATTTTTAGTTGATTCAAGTTCAGATTTCAGAAAGTTAAATAGTGTTGTTTTGCCGGTTCCGGGGGCTCCGGTAACTCCAAAATTCTGATGGTCAAGTATTAACGAAAGCATATCCCCGACAATTCTTTTTCTGCCAATAAAATATTTCAAATTGTCATCGTTTAATGCTAATGTCGTGAAGGCCTTTATTGATGATATTGAAGACATTTAATTTACTCCTAAATATAATATCATATAATATCATAAATTAATATTATTTTCAAGTGATTTAAATTAAAATTTTTATTGAAGTTCTGGATTTTCAAAAGATCGAAAGTCAGAATTTTATGAATTAATACGAAAATTTCATCATATATTAGAATGAATCAGTAGGGGCGACCGGCCGGTCGCCCCTACTGAACGATACAAATATCCGTTTAATAATTTCAAGCGGGAAGGTTAAGTTCTTTC
>DAOVMD010000194.1 GCA_030630935.1 Candidatus Mcinerneyibacteriota bacterium
ACTAAAAAAGCCCTTTAAAGTTCCATGGTTAAAAAATAAAACTATTGAGATAGTATGGACTCCATAATATTCTATTTTATATGACGATTAAACTACTTGCGAAAATCGGTGTTAAATATAGAAATAAATGTTATATATAAGTTCAAAAATACAGAGTACTTTATATTAAGGACTAAGCAGTCTTTCCCGGAAATTTCAAACAACTAAAATGGAGAAGAACCTTTTATATTATTGTTTTTTCAGGGATACTGTTTTATATATTGAATTTTATATTATAGACGAGATCGGCGAGATACCCAACCTTTATTTTTCCTTTAATTTTTTCTTCATGTTCAGCGAATGCGCTGCCGGTTGTATATGCTTCAATTGCGCGGTTCAGGTTGATTTCTGAGCCGGGAATTGGATGTTTAACAGCGGATTCAATCCCATACTTTGGTCCGAAAGGCATGCAATCGGATCCAAAAGCCATAGGGATTTTCAGTTTTGAAATTTTCTTAATGGGATTATTCTGTCTATAATAATATTCAGGGAGTCGTTGATCATACATTTCACCGGGTCCGGACCATTCCCCGACAAAATTGGGCTGCATCGATGCTATTAGTCCCATTTCTTTAATCTTTTTGAGTTGTTTATCAGAGACCAGCTCGATATGTTCCAATCTATGGCGTAATTTTCTTGAATACCCCACCTTATTAAAAGTATCTAAAACTTGCTGAATCGCACGGTCACCAATTGCATGAATCATTAATTGCAGATTATTATTATTAACTTTTTCAATTAAGCTTTCCAGTTTTTTAGAATTATATATCAGTATTCCTTTTGTCTTTTTTCCAATATAATTCTTGTAGATTGCTGCAGTATAAGCACCGATTGAACCGTCTGTAAAAACTTTAATCCCTCGAATCTTTAAGTATTCATTTCCAAAACCCGTAAGCATACCGGTTCCAATGATCTCATCCATCAAAGCTGCAACGAAATAGAGACTAACACGTAATTTGGGTTTATATTTTTGGAAATATTTTTGATATATATTAAAATATCCTTTATTAACCACATCAGTGATCGAAGTAACACCTTCTTTCTCTGCAAGTTTAATTGCTTTAGAAAGACCTAGCATTAATTCATCTTCTGATGGAGGAAAAATTCTATGAATATATAAAACAACATCTTCGAATAATTCTCCGGTATCACGTTTCACAATCATGCAATCAGCAGGGATTTTCTTTAAAGCATTAGTATTTGCATAACCGCGATGCCCACATACACGTCGAAGAACCAGGGGATTATTTGGTGCAAGTTCATCAAGTTTCTTTTTTGAAATTGGAGTTTTATTTGTCCACTTACTTTCATCATAACCTTCTCCAATCAATGGTTTTCCATTTTCGTATTTCTTAACTGCTTCACTAACTATATTATACAGGTCGTCTACAGATTCAGAAGCATCGAGATTAATCCGCAGCATCTTTAAACCCAGCCACATGAAATGAGTATGAGCATCATTAAACCCTGGATATATCATATTCCCTTTTAGATTTATTGATTTCAAGGCGGGTAACTTCCCAATTTTCCCGGAAGGTAATATTTTTTTAATAATATTATTTTCAATTAAAATATCCGAAGCTTTATAACCGGGTTTGCCGAATATTTTACAATTTTTAATTAATAGATTCCCCGGATTAAAAATTCTTCTCATCAAATTTCTAAACCCAAAATCGCGGTTTTTTCCTATTAATAAATTTCTTATGAGAAACTACAATCTTTCCAATTCTATCCAATCTGAATGTTCTAAAATCACGTCTTAGATGACAATACCCCAACAAGTATGCATTATCAGCCCGAAAAATTAATTCATACGGATCCAGTTTTCTAATTGTTCTTTCCTGTGTCCATGGAGAATAATATTCAATTTCAATAACCTTTTTTTCATCAAGTGCTTTTTTAATTTCACTTGGGATATCAAGATGTTTCTTAATACCGAAATAGAAATTTCTATCCTGGAAATTTAAAAGTGCTTCTAAGTTATTTATACCTGCAGCTTTAAATTCAGAAATTAACTTTATAAATATCTGGTGGAGGATAATACAATTATTAAGTGAGCTATATGGCGGGACAACTTCTAAGCCCATTGTCTTAGTAAACTTAGTAAATGAAATTGAGCTATGTCCCGGTCCAGGATTCAAACGGCGCCATAATGTAATTATATCGATTAGAATTGTATTTGTAAATTTGAACTTATTATTCAGTTGTTTAAATATAAAATCAAAAAGAAAAGCTAAGCTGAATCCTATTACAATCTCACCTGATACAAAGTGTTCCATGATTGGTTTAAAATATTCCAGTGTCTTCTTTGCCGACTTTATTTTGTCTGCAGATTCAAATACATTTTGCAGAAGTATTGGAAATTCGTTATCTAATTTAACTATCTTCCTTGTTTTTGAAAGGATAGTATCCCCTTTTACTTTAATCATGGAGAATTCACATAATCTTGCACCCTGGTCATAGTTAATTCCTGTAGTCAAAGCATCTATAATTGTAAATTGAAGTTCTTCAAGGGGAAGAAACATATATTTATCGATATTACAAACTGAAAGATTCAATTGTTCATTCAGAACAAGATTAAGTTTCAAATCACGGATATCTCTATTCTCTAATAAAATATCACCGAGATATTCACCGGAAGAGGATTGTTCTGCAAGGGCAGAATCAAGGATTTTATTTGAAATATAAGATTTATCTAATAAGAGATTTCCGAATAATTTCCAAGTCATAATTGTATCGTAGTTAAAATGTTATTTCTTTATTTATAGCAATTCAATCTGTTTTTTATAAATATCAGCTGATGCTTGTAATGATTTTAGGCTATTATCATCGAGTTCAATTTCAAATATTTTCTCAATACCATTTCTTCCAAGCACAACTGGAATTCCTATAAAAACACCATTGATTCCATATTGACCATCAAGATAAACAGAAGTTGGGAGTACCCGTTTTCTATTATTAAGAATTGACTCCATCATCTCAACAGTTGCCTGTGCCGGGGCATAAAAAGCCGATCCGGTTTTTAGAAGTGCAACAATCTCTGCACCGCCTTTCCTTGCTCTCTGGACCATTGCGTCAATTTTATCCTTATCTATCAGTTTTGAGATAGGGATTCCTGATACTGTAGCATATTCCATTAACGGCACCATTGAATCACCATGGCCGCCAAGCATAACTAACGAGATATCTTCAATAGAAACACCAAGTTCTTCAGCAATAAAGAATTTCAATCTTGCTGAATCAAGAACTCCCGCTTGACCCATTACACGTTCTTTTGGAAAACCGGTTATTTTCCAAACATGATAAGACATTACATCAACAGGATTTGTTACCATAATTACGATTGCGTTAGGGGCATATTTCTTTATATTCTCTGCGATTCCTTTAATTATATCTGCATTCTTTTTCTGAAGATCTTCTCTTGACATTCCGGGTTTTCTTGCAAGCCCTGCAGTAATCGCAATCAAATCGGAACCTTTTATATCTTCAATATTATTTGTTCCGGTAACGATTGAATCAAAATTCTCAATGGGAGAAGATTCATTCATATCAAGGCCTTTACCCTGGGGCATACCATCAACAATATCGTATAAAATTATTTTCCCAAGTCCTTTTGAAGCTGCAATATAGGCAATTGTTGCACCAACATTTCCTGCACCGATTACACTTACCTTATTCATAAATATCCTCCTTTAGAAATTATTAAAATTTCAAATCCTTGATAACACTAAACACCTTTTTCTTTTCAATTACCGGGATTGTAATACTGCCATGCATTAAGAATAGGATTTTCACATCATCTCCCTTCTCTTTAATTGCGGAGTCAAAAGCATCTTGAATAGAGTCATAAGGTTTGATAAAGATAGATTCCAAATCATCAGGGTTCAGGTTTGTCAGAGCCCAGATCTGGGATGTTTGAAGAATCCCAATTATTTTTGCTGATTTATGATAACCTAATTTATACTCTTCCTGAATCTTCATCATTGCCTCTTCAGGAGAGAAAGCATCCATTAAAAGGTCAAAAAATGCACGCTTCCCAATTCCATTCCGGCATTCGGAGATAAAAATCAAAATTCCATTTTCCTTCAATACATGTTTTACATTATCAACTGCAACCTGGGATTGGTATAGGTCAGTATCATAAGGATATGGAACGACTGTAACAACCACATCATATTTTGACTTGATAGAAACACAATAAATCTCCCTTGCAGAATTTATTGCTGCTAAAAATGAAGCGTTAAGCTCACCTGTTTTTACATCATAAATATTTCTCTGGCTATCCTGTACAATTTGAATTGAAAAGATATTATCAGTTTTCAATGCATTAACTGCATCAAGTGCATCCGTAAATACAGGATTGTTTTCGGTTTCCAAAACAATTGCGTTATCATCAATTGCAAGTTTTCTATTTGCTAATATAGATTCATAGCCTGCAATACCGGGGAATATTAACCCCCTGCCGCCAGTAAAGCCGGCATAATAATGTGGGGCAACTGAACCAATAACAATTATTCTATCTGCTTCAATTGCAAGTTTATTTAAATAGATAGGTGTTTTATGACGGGTCTTGCCAAGAAGAATAAGGTCTTCTTTTTTTCTGGAATCATGAACAAAAACTTGTCCGCCAAAATGCATATAATTCTTTCCGAATATTAAGTTGCATTCCTGCTCAGTTGGAGCACGACTAACATCAGTTGCAATAAGAAATTTCACGGGGAAATCCACAATAATGTTTTTAATCGCGTCTAATATCTTTGCGGTTGGGGTTGATCGAGTACCATCATTTACAATTATCAGGATATTCTTTCCGCCCTTTAGAAAATCTTTAAAGGATCGAGATTCAATAGGGTTATTCAATCCGTCAATAATTACTTTTTCTTCATTTTTCTTTTTTACTTTTACCGGATATATGATCTCACCAATATTCTTTTGTTCGAGATCAATCGGCAATTCAGCTTGTCCAAATGGTATCTTGATCCTCATTTATTCTCCTTCCACATATTAATTTCTTCCCTTTAGTAAATTCATTCCCCTTCCTACTCTCCCAGATCCTTTAACTCATCTTCCCTGAATGTACTAATCGGAATTTCATCTTCAAAAGATCGACCTGCTTCATAATCAAATACAGCTTGGGCATTTTTTGCAGTTAATAAGAAGATACTTCCCACGTCAATTCCAACCGGGCAAGCTTGACTGCACATTCCGCAAGCTACACAAGACGTGATCATATGATTCATTCTTCCTAATTGAAATAAAAGAGTATCGGTCGGCATCTTCAAGACTCCCTGTCGATCTGCCCAGGAAAGCAGCTGCTCAGATTCATAATCAAATGTACTTGATTCAAAGAAACATTCCTGACAAATACATATCGGGCATTGAGACATACAATTATGACAGTTTATACATTTCGAGAAAAACTTAGTCAGGTTTTCAACTCCTGAAACTTCTTCCTGAAAATTTGTTAAGAAGTTTTCTTTAATTTCGATTTTATTATTAATAATTGCTTCAATATTTTTCTGTCTATTATCTGTGTTGTAGTCTTCCAATCCTGAAATACTATTTAATAATTCCTCGCCTTTTTCGGAATAAGCAGTGAGCACAATCGCACCGGAGTCATTTCCGAAGATCTCAATACCAATATCAGAAGTTGAAGTAGGAATCATGTTATTGCAGAGTTTGCATGCTTGTCTAATGTCTTCGATTTGAGTTCCTTCTTTAAAAGAGTTCAATAGCTTCTGTTCAAGTTCAGTTTTTTTATTTTCCTTTGAATAATATTCAATATCAAATGTTCCGTTACAATCTACCGTAAGTAAATAAATATTTTCAAGATTAATTTGTTTTAATTTTACCATCTCTACAACAGCACGCATTTCACAAGGTTTTAATATTACACCAACCTTCTCCTCTGATTGTGTGAACTTCGTTAATTTCGCTAAAAGAGTAGCGGTGTTAACCGGTAAAATTGGAGCGAATGCAACTGTATTAGCTAAGCTTTCTTCAGTTTTATGAATAACTTGATAAATAAAGTTTTTCTCAGGCGTACGTTTAGGAATAATAATAGAATCAAGAATTTTAGTTTTTATTAATCCTTTAATTATCTCTTCAACAGCTGTATTTTGCTCTTTTGACGAGTTTAATAATTTTGAGATAGCCATTTAATTTCTCCTTTAATTAGCTAAATATTCCATAATTTTTCAAAATC
>DAOVMD010000081.1 GCA_030630935.1 Candidatus Mcinerneyibacteriota bacterium
AAGATTTCGCAAAATGGGTTTTACTTGATAGTGATGATGATTATATTGATCTTGAAGCGATTGAAGCATCCTCCAGATTCAATGAAATGATGCAGCTTTTCGGAATAACAAATGAAGAACTGGAAGACCTTCTTCATGATACGTTCTTCA
Organism: Candidatus Mcinerneyibacteriota bacterium; assembly: GCA_030630935.1. GTDB lineage: Bacteria > AUK180 > AUK180 > JAQVHJ01 > JAQVHJ01 > DAOVMD01. The sequence continues at coordinate 151 of DAOVMD010000081.1, forward strand.
CCGTTATTACACCAAACTCAGATAATGGGATCAATGTTTCAACCGGAATATTTGATGTTAATTTCTCAAAACTAAAACACTTCGCGAAGGCTATTATTTATTCTTTAGTCTCATGCTTATATTCTGATGATTCAATTTCAACTTATGAAGAAGAAATTAATTTTGTAAAACTAACATTTGAATTTATTAAGAAATTTAAACTGGAAGTATCTAATTATCCCAAAACTAAGGACTTTCTTAGAGAGCTTGAAGAGAATGTAGATAAATTTCCCGGATCTAAAGATGTTAAATTAAAGGTTATAGAAACATTATTAAAATTTATCAAGGATTCTGCACAAGTTTTATTTGAAGGAATCCCGTTGAATTTCAAGGATATCTTTTCTAAACAATCTAAGAAAAATCAAGTCATGATTTTCTCATTGGTACATATAGAAGATATGTTTTTTAAAAACTTATTTATTATGAAAGCTTTTCACCAACTCTTTAATTTTGCACTTGATAACCCTGAAAAAAAGATTTCAATATTTCTAAACTTCCCGGACGAGATTTTATTTTTCAAAGAATTCCTTAAAGGGATTAGTGCGATCAAAGATTTAAAAATTAAAAATGTTCGATTAATATTAAGTTCTTCTTCCTATAAAAATCTTTCATCTCTCGATTTATCAAAACCGTCACATATCTTCATTTCAAAGATTGGTAGCGAAATTGCAAATAATTCCCTGAGCAAGGAATTCAATTTCTCCAGTACCTTATTAAGTGAAATTAAAGAGCAGCAATTTGTTTATATTAAATCCGGAAAAGTTGTTTCACTCTTATTCCCCAGGATCCCATATTCATATCACAGAATTCTGGAATCATTTGAAATTGCCAGACTTCTAAAAGAAGATACTCGAAATCTGTTCGAACAACTTTATAGAAAACTTGATGATATCAAGGATAAATATCCAGAACTTCAAAAGAAGAAAATTGGAATATTAATAATTGAGAACGGACCATATCGCGGAAAGGACGTAATAATTGATAAAGATGAAGTTGTAATTGGACGATATGAAATTTATCCTCAGAATAAATTGATCTCCAGAAAACATTTTAAAATCCATCGCGAAGGTTCTAACTTTGTAATAATTGACAATAGTGTTAATGGTGTTTTTATTAATGGTAGAAGAATTACTCAAGCCACATTAAAAGAACGAGACACAATCGTTCTCGGAAGAAACGAAGTATCTCTCTATTTCGAAGAAAAAGAAATTTAAAACATAATCTCAACCTCAAACTCAATCTGGAAATATAAAATAACTATTTTTTTAATCGTTTACGATTTAAAATTTTTTGAGCGTAGCGAGTTAATTTTATTTTTTTTGTTTTGCGGCGTGGTCAACGCGGAGTCGGGAATTCCACGTAGTTCTTGATGTTCAGTAGTTAATTTTGCATTCAATTGTTTTATGTTTTAAACATATATAAACATTTTAAGTAAGCCACTTATAAGTCTCATATAATCCCTGTAAAAATTTTCTTTTTTTTTTTTATGTTTTGTTTTATTTTTCTTTCGTAATGAGTGATTAATGGGACACCCTTGTTCAAGCAACTCTGTTGCTTGAACAGAAAGCTGATAGCAGAGAATAGAGAGCAGTTGTTTATAGTTCGTAGATAATAGAAAAAGAAAAATCTTTTGTTCTCATTGTCACATTTCTTTGGAAACAGAAGAATGTTTTATAAAATAGTGTTACTTTTCTCCATTTACAGGATGTCCCAAGTTTTTCTTATTTCCTTATCCCAACCATGTTATCTGTTTTGCTTAGATTGCCGCGTCATTTCACTTTTCGCAATGACAAATAATGTGTGTATTTTTTTAAAGTAAAATAATTAGTTAGTGTTTTTAATTTTTACGAAGTGGAATGTTCCTTTATCAGATGAAAACCAGACACCATTCTTATCGATTTGAATATCAAAAATTGAACTTCGTACTTCTTCCCTGTCAATAAATAATTTTCTAAAAATCCCTTCCCTGCTTGTTGAATAATAAATTCCATTTGAAGTTCCCACATATATAATTCCATTACTTACTGCAAGTGAAGTGAAATCTCCATTTAAAATAAATGGTTTAGTTAAAATTGTTCTCCAAATATTGAAACTCTTATCGAATTTTCCAAGACCTTCTTGAGTTAAAACAAAGAGTTCATTTTTTGTATTAATAATTTTAATTATACTATTTGACGGTAAGCCACTTGAGATATTGAACTGCTCCCAATTTTCAAAGATGATATGGAATCTTGATAAACCTTCGAGAGTCGCGACCCAAACATATGGTTCATCAACAATAATATCCGTGATAAAATCATTTTGCAGGTCCCCGGAAGCTTTCGTATATGACTTGAATTGCTGGTAATTTTTATTTAATATTGAGAGCCCTGAATTTGTGCCGAAATAAATTCTTGTTTTCGTTGCTTTTATTATGCTAATGTTATTAGCAACTAAACCATCTGATTTTTTAAATTTAATCCATTCCTTGTCAATTGCAGTTGAGACCTGTGAAACAGTTAGGAGAACATCCGGATTTTTCACCAAGGCTGTTACACCTTTATTAGTTCCAATCCAGATAATATCTTTCTCAACAAAAATTGAGTTGATCTTTTTCGATAAGAGGTTATTAGTTGAGCCGAAGAAGTTCTCAATCTTATTTTTATTAACACTCATTCTCATTAATCCAGTATCAGTTCCGACCCAAATCTCATTATCCCCGACTGCAAAAGAGAATAAATTCAGTGATAATAAACCTCTTTTCAAGTCATAGTATTCCCAGTTTTTTGTTTCAGTATTAAATGAGAGGAATCCCTGATGAGCAGTCGTAAACCAAATTAGATCATTTTCCTCTTGAAGATATATTTTGTTAATACCTTGGAGATTCTCAGCTTTAATATTATAGGTAAACAAAAAATCTTCCCGGATAAGCTGCGGGTCAGGAACACAACCTGTAAAAAGAACAGTTAAAAACAACAAAATAAAAAAAATATTCTTCATAATAAAACTCTACTTCATTTTTAAAACAACCATTGTAAGGTCGTCAGACAGTGGTTCATCACCTATGAAATCATAGATGTCTTTAAGTAATAACTTTTTAAACTCGTATATATCAAACTTAGGTGTATTTTTTATTGCAGCGAGGAATCTTTTCTCTCCATATTCTTCCTTTTCAGAATTCATTGCTTCAGTAATTCCATCCGTGAAGTAAACAACAATATCATTATAATTCAATTTCAATGTTCCCTCATAAAGGTTATTGTAGAAGATTTTACCATTTGTCAAACCAAGTCCTATTCCTTCGGGGTTAAATTCTTCAATCGACTTAGTTTTATCACGCCAAACAATAAGCGGCAAGTGTCCAGCGTTTACAACTTTCAGAGTATGAGTTCTCAGGTCAAGAATTGAATAAATCATAGTTACAAACTTTCCCGGTCGAAGATCTTTCATTAACAGATAATTTAATTTTTTAATTAAACTTAAAGGTGATTCTTTCCCGAAAGCTTCGGCTCTCAGGATACTCCTGATCATAACCATTATTAACGACCCTGGCACACCCTTACCTGATACATCTGCAATTGCAATTGCCACCTTTTCATCATCTACATGTAATACATCATAATAATCTCCACCTATCTCCTTTGCGAAATCATAATATGGAACTATTTCACAGTCTCTGAACTCAGGAATTGATTTTGTAAGAAATGAATCCTGGATCTGGTGTGCAATTTCAAGTTCTTGATCTAATTTCTCTTTTGCAAGCCGAGTCTCATTATCCTGAACATAATTCTCTGTAATCTGAGAAAATGTATCAACCAGTGATGAAAATTCAGGGCTGGTCTTAGTATAGAGGTCTGTCTCTACAATCTTTTTTTCCGTTGACCTCTGTAATAATAACGATATCTCTTTTATGGAATTTTCAAATGAGTTAGAAAGTAAAATAACCCAAATGGTCCCAAGTATTAATAACAGCATCTGTGAAAGGACAATATAAGTAATACCGTCTTGAATATCGTTAATGAAAACGTACTCAGGATATAATAATACTACCCCATATTGTACCTCCCCGGAAGGTGTAATGTTAAAACTTCGTGCAAGATAAATTTTATTTTGAAGTGCTAATTTAACAAGGGTTTCACCTTGATCCTTAAAAGAAAAATTCTTAACTTTAAAGTTTAAATTGGTCGTAATCGGATCATCATTTTTCATAAGAATAAAAGATAAAGGAATCCCAAGTTTATTTAAATATGCAACTTCTTCTTTAATGGAGCACTTTAAATTTTCTTCTGTTTTCGAGAAAGATTCATGAGTAAATCTTTCTGTAATTCGAATAGAGACATTATCTATCTGTTCATTGACATACCTGTTAAATGCCTTCTTCTGAAATGAGACATAGATAAAGATGGATAGAGATAATGAAAAAAGAATTGTCAAAAGTAATATCCCTTCAAATTTCCAGAAATACTTTATCTTCCTCAAAATTCCAACCTACCTTTAATAGCTTTAGAAAGAGTCACCTCATCAATAAAATCGAGATCACTCCCAACAGGAACACCGTACGCGATTCTTGTAATCTTAACACCTGAACCTTTAATTAGTTTCTTAATATAGTTTGCAGTAACTTCACCTTCTGTATTTGGATTAGTTGCAATAATAATCTCTATAATCCGGGGATTGTTCTTGAGTCGGGTCTGCAAAGCATGGATAGTTAATTTATCCGGATGAACTCCGGCAAGTGGAGAAATCACTCCCTTCAAAATATGATATCGACCCCTGAACTCACCTGACCTTTCAATTGAATTTAACTCCTTAACAGTTTCAACTATACATAACTTTGTTTCATCTCTCTTCTTATCCCGGCAAATGGGACAAGGCTCTGATTCTGAGAGATTAAAACAAGTGCTGCACTCTTTAATATTATCCCGGAGTAATTCAAGCAGACTTATTAATCTATTATAGTATTTTATATCACGCTGAATTAAATAATACGAAAACCTGGAAGCCATGCGCTTACCGGTTCCGGGAAATTTCTCAAAAACTTCGGTTAACATTTTAATTATCTTTGATAATGAGTACTTTCTTTTAATCATAATCTCTTAAAATAAATTGGGAATTGGTAAACCACCTGTAATCTTTGACATCTCTTGCTGAATCATCTCTTGAGCTTTATCAATACCATTATTTACCGCGGCCGTAATAAGATCTTCTAACATCTCCTTATCCGGTTCCTCAAGAATTTCATCATTTAATGTTATTGACATCACCTTTAAATGGCCATTGATAACAACTGTAACCGCACCGCCACCTGATGTGCCTTCGGCTGTCTTATGCTCCAGCTCAGCCTGAATCTTGGTCATGGCATCCTGCATCTTTTTTAACATGTTCATCTGTTTTGACATTTATCGCTCCTGTTATTTTATTTTTATATCTTTTATTGTTGCGTTGAACATTTCTAAGGTGGTCTTGACAATGGGTTCCTTCTCCTTAACCTCTTTTTCAATCTCCTTCTTGTCAACTAAAAATTTATCCGACTTATCTTCAATAATAATAATATCTCCTTGAACCTGAAATTTTATCTCACGCTTGAGTTGGAAATATTGAAAAATATATTTTTCAAGCTCGGATTTCTTATCAGGTTTATCCAGGTACTCTCTCTTGAATTTCTCTGAGCTGCTGAAGCCAATTGTAATAATTGAACTATCAATTGAAGCTAACTCGCTATTCTCTAAATATATAAATAAACTGGTTTTTTTCTCATCTAAAAATTTCAGGAACCCTTTCCAGTCATATCCTGGATCCGTTTGAAATTCTTCTTGGCTTTCGTTTACAGTATTTTTTTCGGGTGATTTGACAGGTGCAGGTTGAACAGGGGTATTATTATTAATAGCTTCTTCATAACTGACTGGAGACTCTGAATTTGAATCGGCTAAAAAACCTTTCCCTGTAAAGTTATCTAATTTATCCATAATCTCAGAAAGCGAAATATGTGTTTGGAGATTTTGACTATAAATATAATTATGCTCAAATAAGATTCGCGGATTTGACGAATATTTAATTTGATTTAATAACTCTATTAACTTCTGTGAAAGGCTTGAGATTAAGCTAATATCCATCTCTTTAGAAAGTTCTATCGCTATCTTGCGTTCCCGCTCTGATAAGTAAATTGCCTGCTTCAAATTCGGGTTGATCTTTAAAAACATTAAATTCCTGGTTTTTTTTAGTAGGTCTTCCAGGAAAATTGAAATATCATTTCCTTTAATAAATAATGCATCAATAATCTCGAGACCCTTTTTAATATCTTTTGAAATAAAAGTTCTTAGGAAATCATATAATATCTGAAAATCGACCATTCCAAATAATTGTCTAATATTCTCGGGTAAGATATCTTTATCAGTAGTTGAGATTAACTGGTCCAATAACACTTCCGCATCCCGCATACTGCCATCTGCTTTCTCTCCAATTAAGTGTAACGCTTCATCTGAAATTTTAATATTTTCAATCTTTACTATTCTCTTGAGCTGCTCAACTAATAACTTGACAGAGATACGTCTGAAATCAAATCTCTGACACCTGGAAAGAATTGTAAGTGGTATTTTCTGAGCTTCAGTAGTAGCGAATATAAAAATCACATATTCCGGGGGTTCTTCAAGAGTCTTAAGTAATGCATTAAATCCAGCTGAACTTATCTGATGAACCTCATCGATGATATAGATTTTTTTCTTTCCCGGACGAGAAATAAAGAGGACATTCTGTTTAATCTCTCTGATATTATCTACACTTGTATTTGAAGCCCCATCAATCTCAATTACATCAAGCGAACTGCCATTATTAATTTCAAGACAGAAATCACAGGTATTGCATGGTTTGGTTGTGGGACCTTTTTCACAGTTTAAAGCTTTTGCAAATATTCTTGCAGTAGAAGTCTTCCCGATTCCGCGTGGACCGGTAAACAGGTAAGCATGAGCAATGTGCCCTGAGCCAAGGGCATTCTTCAATGTTGTAGTAATATGTTCCTGTCCAATTACTTCATCGAAATTTACAGGCCTGTATTTCCTCGAAAATACTTCGTATTTCTTCTCTTTTTTCTTCACAAAAACTCCACGATATTAAAGGGCCGTGCACCTCTCCTCGATAATCAGTTGATCTTTTCAATCAGAAATAGGTAGCTCCAATTAGGTTACCCCGTGGCATCGTGTAAGAACCTTACCGTTGCTTCCTTCCGGACCTGGCGGGATTGGGTATATACTAGAGCACAGGACCCAATCTTCAACACTCCTTATTCCTGAAAAAAAAGGACTGAATTATCTCTGAGAGGGATTCAGTCCTGCTATAGCGGATTGCAGGTAAATAGGGCACCGCTAGCTCCCCACTTAGCACGGCCAAAATTTTTATGGCGGAGAGACTGGGATTCGAACCCAGGATACCTTACGATATACACGCTCTCCAGGCGTGCGCCTTCGTCCACTCGGCCATCTCTCCGTTTATTCTTTTGGCGGAGAGGGTGGGATTCGAACCCACGTGTCCCTGAGGAGACAAATCGATTTCGAGTCGACCCCGTTATGACCACTTCGGTACCTCTCCGGAACCTTGCAAAATTGGCGCGCCCGAGGTGACTCGAACACCTGACCACTGAATCCGCAATCCAGAGCTCTATCCATCTGAGCTACGGGCGCAAAAGAACTAATCCCATTCTACGATTAAATCTTCTTCCGGTATAAAATTCTTAAATTCTAAAACAACATAAACACGTCCCTTCCTCTCCGTTACTTCAAATTCGGAATAGGAACAACGTATATTCTTTGCGGTATAAGGTAAAATAACCTTGTAAGTTGCAACTAATAAATCTTTTCTCTCGAATTCAGGGGAAGTCAGAGGAAAAACTACCTGCTTAAGCAATAATTTCTGTCTATATTCAATTCTAATATTTGACCTTTCACTATCACCTAAACTCCCGGACCACTCAATATATTTTCCTTCTTCGCCTAATTTCGGTTCTTCTAGTATTTTAGTCATCAAGATACTTTTTATTTCAGGTGTTGAAAAATTCTGTGCAAAAGCAACAGGAAATTTAAAGGTTTTAGGAACATTCTTCCTATCAGGATTATGATAACCTAATATACATTTTACATGCATCATCTCATCATCAGTAACTTTAATTATGACATATTCTGTTTCAAGTCGGATCTTTAACATATCCGTGTACATACTTGAAACAAAAGCCATCATTACAAGTATTAGAATTACACCAGCAAATAAAACCACTATCAGACTTTTATAATTCATTTTTTAATACCAAATTTCACTTTGATTTCATCTTCAATTTTTTCGAAAATATCCTTATTCTCTTCAAGGAAAACCTTGACCTTACCCCTACCTTGACCTATCTGGGTACCATCATATGAAAACCATGAACCGCTCTTCTCAATAATATTATTTGAAACCGCAAGGTCTATCAGGTCACTTATATAAGAGATACCCTGACCATAAATAATATCAAGCTCCGCAACTTTAAATGGCGGGGCAACTTTATTCTTAACAACCCTAACGGATACTCTATTGCCAACGATTTCGCCGCCTTCTTTAATTGAGGAAATTCGATGAATATCCAATCTAATCGTTGCATAGAATTTTAATGCATTACCACCGGTAGTTGTAACAGGATTTCCAAAAACAATCCCTATCTTCATACGGATCTGGTTAATGAAAACCGTACATGTCCTTGATTTATTTATTACTCCTGTCAACTTCCTTAATGCCTGAGACATTAGCCTTGCCTGAAGCCCCATGTGAGAATCACCCATTTCACCGTCAATCTCAGCTTTTGGAGTTAATGCAGCAACAGAATCTATTACAATTACATCAATCGACCCACTCCGAACCAAAGTCTCCGTAATCTCTAATGCTTGCTCTCCATTATCAGGTTGTGAAATTAAAAGGTTCTCAATATCAACACCTAATTTTGAAGCATAAGCCGGGTCAAGAGCATGTTCAGCATCAATAAATGCTGCAATTCCACCCAGTTTCTGTGCCTCTGCAATTATATGTAAAGCAAGAGTAGTCTTTCCGGTCGCTTCAGGACCATAAATCTCAATTACTCGACCACGGGGATAACCATGTACTCCTAAAGCAATATCTAAAGAAAGTGACCCTGAAGAGATTACATCAATACCCTTGGCTATAGTATCCTGACCAAGTTTCATAATTGAGCCTTTACCAAATTGTTTTTCAATCTGGGAGATTGCAACCTCTAAAGCTTTTTCCTTATTATTTTTCTCTTTTGATTTTTTCTTTTCATCAGCTGGTTTATCAGCCATTATTTTACTCCTTAAATTTTTAATTTTTTCTTGATCATTTCAAGATTTTTTCTCAATTTCTCGTTCTCTGGATTAATCTCAAGAGATTGTTCCCAACTTTGAACCGCACCTTTGAAATCTTTCTGTTTAAATAAAAT
>DAOVMD010000224.1 GCA_030630935.1 Candidatus Mcinerneyibacteriota bacterium
AAAGAAGAAAGATAAAAAGATAATAGGGTTTGAAATTACGGAATGTTCGGAAAATAATAAAAAAATATTAAATTGTTTTGGCCTAAATATTAAAAAATTAGAGGATTATATAGGTAAGACTTTTTCACTCTCATAAATTCGCTTTTATCCCCAAAGATACAGTAGTTAAAAGGTTTTTTGCTTTTTTTAGGCGTCCAACTTAGGTGATAAGAGTGGAGTAGACTTAGAGGGACGGTGTTCCCATTTTGTCCCAGAATTATGTTTACTTCAAGGTTATAGCATCACGAGCAGAGCACGTGATGCACTCTATAATAAAAAAACTTTAGATTGCCACACTCTGCTCGTGACTGAACATAGTGAAGGAATCCCGATGTCCATCGGGACAATGACAAATAAAGGTTTCGGTCAATCTCAATGACAAACGAAACGAGATTAAATTTATTGATTTTTAGTTGAAATTATGTTATAATACAAAGATAAAATAGGTGATTATTTCACCTGAAATAAACGCGAAACAAGAGATGAAGAATAAAGTATTATTTTTAGTTCTGATTTTATTTTTATTACTATTTGGAAGCCAGGGTTTTACCCAGGAGTTTCCGGAATTTATAATTAGCGGTAATAAATATATTAAGCTTGATGATTTCATTAAGCATTCTGAGATTGAAAAGTACAGGTTTGATTATATCCGTCAAAAGATATATATTAAGACTGACGAAAAGTTAATCCGGTTCATATTAGGGACGAATTACGTTTTAGTTAACGATAAATTTTACCGGTTATCAGCACCTGTAATGTTTTATGATTCCAAGGTTTATATTCCTCATGATTTTCTTGAAGTTATGAAGGGTGAAGGTTATGTATTCATAAAGAAGTCAACCATCGATAAGCCAACTTTTTCCAAGCAGAAGATAAATAAGATTCGTTACTTTACACATCCCACTCACACTCGAATTGTATTTGACACCAACGTTTATATTCCGTATCGTGAGTCCGAATCTGATACACATAAGCTTGTGAAGTTATATTTTGCCAACACAGAGATTGCTTCTACGAAGTCCATTAAGATAGGTGATGGAGTCGTTAAGGATATCCAGATTCGCAAGACCGGTTCAGGAGTAAGTATCCTGATTAACACCGATTCCAAGTACAAGGCGAAGAAGGTTATGGGTTTAAAGCATAAGCCTTACAGGGTGATTCTTGATCTTTACAAGAGTGATAAATACGTCAAGAAATCTGATAGTTATGTTGAAGATATGAAGATCAGGACAATTGTGATTGATGCAGGTCATGGTGGTAAGGACCCAGGCGGCATCGGCAGCGGCGGATTACAAGAGAAAGGAGTTGTACTTTCAATCTCCAAGGAACTTGCAAATCTTCTCCGTAAGGAATTAAAGGTTAAAGTAATTATGACCAGGACAACGGACAAGTTTATCACACTTCGTCGAAGAACCGAGATTGCAAATGAGAACAAGGCGGATTTATTCATCAGTGTTCATGCAAATATTAATTATTCAAAGAAGGTTCGCGGGTTTGAGGTTTATTACCTGAGCCGCTATGCATCTGACGATGAAGCCAGGTCAGTTGCAGCATTTGAAAATGGTGTTATAAGACTTGAGGACAAACGAACTCAAGAAAATGTTAAAAATATTTTATGGGATTTAATTTCTAATCAGTTTGAAAATGAAAGTGTAGAACTGGCCGGGTTTATTATTAAGAATATGAAATCAAAGACTTCATTTCCGAGTAAGGGGATTAAGCATGCAAAATTTTATGTTCTGTACGGAGCTACGATGCCCGCAGTTTTAGTAGAGGTGGGGTATCTCTCCAATCCAATCGAAGCTAAGTTCTTAAAATCACCATATACACAAAAGAAAATTGCACGTGCAATTTTTGAAGGAATAAAGGAGTACAAGATACGATACGAGAAAAAAATAAATACAGTAAATTGAGTGTTGATTTACCGATTGGGATTTTTGATTCAGGGGTTGGTGGTTTAACCGTTTTAAAGCGATTAATGGAAACACTCCCTAACGAGAATTTCATTTACTTTGGTGACACTGCCAGGGTTCCTTATGGTTCCAAATCAAAGGATACAATAAATTTATTTGCAGTTGAAGCGACGAAATTTTTAATATCTCATAAAATCAAGATGGTTGTAGTTGCGTGTAATTCTGCATCTTCGAACTCAATTGGGATTTTAAAGAAGCGTTTTCAGATTCCTATAATAGGTGTAATATCACCTTCTGCATTATCTGCAACTCAATGTTCGATTTCGGGTAAGATAGGAGTAATTGGGACATACGCAACTATTCAATCAGGCGCTTACCTTCGCATGTTAAATAGTAAAGGGCTACAGATTTTCCAGCAGGCTTGTCCATTATTTGTTCCACTTGTTGAGGAGGGACTATTAGACCATCCGGCAACCGAGTTAATTGGTGAGGAGTATCTTGCCCCATTAAAGAAATTTGATGTTGATACATTGATACTTGGCTGTACACATTATCCGATTTTAAAACCATTAATCCAGAAGATTATGGGAAATAATATTCTCTTGATTGACCCCGCGATTGAGACTGCAAAGACTGTTAAGGAGTTCATGTTAAAGACCCGGATTAATTCTCTGAGAAAAGGGAATGGGATAATAAAATATTTTGTTTCAGATTACCCGAGGAATTTCAATAAGATCGCGAACATTTTTTTAGGTATGTCAATCAAGAAAGTTACCACAATAAATATTGAAGAATATTCAAATAAAATAATGGAGCAGAAGTTTGCACAGAAAAGATCGAAAAAAAGATAAAATCAGACCCTTAAGAGTTGAAGTTGGCATAAATAAATATGCTGAAGGTTCATGCCTAATCGAATTAGGTTCAACTAAGATTCTCGTAACTGCCTCAGTTGAGAATAAAGTACCGTCTCATCTCCGTGGAACTGGTAAGGGTTGGGTAACAGCAGAATACTCAATGTTACCGCGCGCGACTCAGACCAGGATGTACCGGGAAGGTCGGCGTAAGAACTTGGACGGTCGAACTCAAGAGATTCAAAGGTTAATAGGCAGGTCATTAAGGGCAATCACAAAACTCGAAGACCTGGGAAATCGAACTATCTGGATTGATTGTGATGTTACTCAAGCAGATGGCGGTACAAGAACTGCCTCAATAATCGGAGGATTCATTGCATATTATGAAGCAGTTTTAAATTTATTAAGCCGTGAACTCATTGCAGAGAATCCCATTCAGGAGTTTTTAGGTGCGATCAGTGTTGGGATTGTTCAAAATAATTATTTACTGGACCTGGAATATAAGGAAGATTTAATTGCGGATGTTGACTTAAATATCGTTGCGACAAAATCGAATAAAATAATTGAGATTCAGGGGACTGCTGAAGGTCTCCCGTTTTCAAAGACGGATATGATAGAGTTAGTTGATCTTGGTTTAAACGGAATTCACCAGGTGATTCTCATTGAAGAGAAGATTATTGAAGAATTAATTAATAAATATAAGATTTAATTTACTTGACATTAAATAAAAATCTATGTTATAATCTAATCTTATTTTTGTGTTAAGTAAAATTTGAATTGGAGGTTACAAATGGCAAAATCTGAAATGAATAAACATTCAACAAACCCGGAGATTACTTTCAGTGAATTTTTCAATCAACTCACTGAGAAGAGAAATGTTCAATATATAATTATTGCAATTGTAGTTATTGTAATGCTTAGTACCGGATTTCTGTATTTGAAAAATAAGGCACAGGCACGTCAGGATTTGGCATGGTTCAAGGTAGGTCAAGTTATTAAGATTTACTATAAACCTACAAGATCCTCTACAATGTTTGCACAGCCAAACCAGAAGTTCGAATATAATAGTGATGCTGAAAAGTTTAATGATTGTATTAGTAGTCTGAATGAAATCTTACCATCGGTTACAAAGACTCCTGCAGAACCTGTTGCACTTTATTATTTGGGAAAGTGCTATTTACATATTGATGAGTTCCAGCAGGCTCATGATACTTTTTCAGCATTCTACCAAAAATTCCCCAACCATTTTTTAGCTCCTATTGTATTATTAAATAATGGATTCACACTTGAAGACTCTCAAAACTATAAGGAAGCAATTGAGATTTATAAATTTATCGATAAGAAATATCCCGAGAATATCTCAGCAGCTTATGCACTCTATCATATTTCTTTATGCAATGAAGAGATGGGTGAGTACGAGAAATCAATTGAACCTTTAAATCAAATTGTAACAAGGTTTAAGGATTATGATATCTTCGGAAATGCGTCAGATAGAATCAAGTTTTTAGCAATTCATAAAACCATCATTCAGGGTAAGAAAGAAAAATGGGATAATAGGGTTGAACCTAAAGACTTAAATAAAGACGAAACTCCTGATAATAAACCTGAAGAAAATAAACCTGAAAAAGAACAACCTGAAGATAAAGAAAAGAATAAATAAATATTTTTTTAATAGAAGGAATTAATTATGGGTAAAAAACCGTTAAACGTACTATTTTATTGGCATTTTCATCAGCCTTATTATTTTGATCTGTTAACCGGGTCGTTCAAGCTGCCCTGGGTGATTCTACATTCAATTAAAGATTATTATTATATTGGACGTTTAATTGAACGTTATCCGAATATGCATTTTACATTCAATTTTGTCCCGTCTCTAATAGAGCAGATGGAAATTTATCTTAAAGATAAAGAAAATGTAAACGATAAATTTATCTCAATTGCATTAAAAGATGCATCAACCTTAACAGATACTGATAAATCTTTTATTCTGAAGAACTTTTTCTATGCAAACTGGGTAAACATGATTGAGCCGTTGCCGAGGTATAAGGAATTATTAGATAAACGTGGTAGATTTATTTCAGAGGGTATTGTAAAGGATAAAGTTAAGTACTGGACAGAACAAGATTTCAGGGACTTGCAGGTTCTGTTTCATCTATGCTGGTTTGACCCGATCTCAATTGAAGAGGAAGATTTTATAAAGGGATTAAGAGATAAGGGGCGCGATTTTACAGAAGAAGAGAAGCGTGCCTTGATTAATTATGAGTTCAAGATTTTAGAGAAGATTGTTCCGATGTATCGGAGATTATGGGATCAAGGTCAGGTTGAATTGACCGCAACTCCGTATTTCCATCCTATTCTTCCTTTAATTAATAACTCTAACTCTGCACGAGTTGAGATGCCGAAATGGGAACCATTAAGAGAGACTTTCAGTCATCCTGAAGATGTTGAATACCATATTAATGCAGCATTATGTTTCTTTGAAGAGAGATTCGGGCGGAAACCTGTTGGGATGTGGCCTTCTGAAGGTTCCGTTTCGAAAGAGATTATTCCGATTATGGAGAAATTTAATATTCAATGGATTGCAACCGATGAGGCAATCCTGAGCCGAAGCCAGGAACAATGGATTAAAAGGAATTCCATCGGTGAACTTGAGAATCCGGAAGAACTATATAAAGCATTCTCTTTAGATTTTGCAAAAAAACCGATAAATATAATTTTTAGAGACCATAAATTATCTGATAACTTTGCATTCAACTATCATCAGATCCCTGTAGACATCGCGATAAATAACTTCATGAAATATCTCGAGAAGGTCTATAATAAATTACCTGAATCCGATTATGATTATGCTGTACCGATTATTATGGATGGTGAGAACGCCTGGGAATATTTCCAAAATAACGGGTATGAATTTTTAACAGGGATCTTT
>DAOVMD010000189.1 GCA_030630935.1 Candidatus Mcinerneyibacteriota bacterium
AATGTATGAAAAAAAATAAAAAAACATTTTCACCGCCCCGAAAAAACGGGGTAAACTCCAGACGCAGAGAAAAAAATAAAAATAACAAATTCGCTTCGCTCAAACTTTTATTATCAACAAGGAACTGACGAGAACTAACGAGAACTTAAAAAAAACAAAGAAAAATAAAAGAAAGATTTTTTATCACGATACCATTCCCCGAAGTGAATTCGGAATAAACTCCGCGCATCGGGAGAACTTAAGAGAACTGATTAGAACTAAAAAAGAAAACCTGTGCTAAAAGAAAAAAAAGAGATTGTAGCGTCATTCGCCTTGCTCATTTCTCGCAATGACAACTAACGTTTTCTGATTCAAGGACGAAAGAGAAGTCGGTTTATAAACCATCAACTATCAATTATAAATGCAGAGCGGAGCGATGTGAGGTGGAGCAATGCGATGCGATTATTTTACTTTTATTTGACCATCTTTAATATCGAGCTTCAGTACATTTGTATCCGGGTTATTAAGAATGAAATCGACAATTGGTAAGAGGATATAAGTTTCAATTATTTTATCAGTTCCCCGAGCTCCAAATTCCTGTTTGAATTTATTTTTAACCAAAAATTTTAAAACATTATCTTTGACGATTAACTTCTTTTTTTCCTGCTTTAATTTTTCTGTGACAAGTTTTATCTTATACTTTAAAATATCCCGAAAGGTTTTCTTGGTCATTGGATTGAAGAAGATTATCTTATCAATCTTATTCAAAAAGTCAATTGGGAAGAATTCCTTAAGAACATCCGAAAGGAATTCCTGTGATATTTCAACATCTTTTTTTGAATTAAATCCGATCTTCTTAACTTTTTCGACAAGTGCTTTCGTATTGGAGGTCATTATAAAGACAGTTTCAGAAAAATAGATTCTTTCTCCGTGCTTACTAATAATATACCCATCACCAAATATTTGGATAAGAAGATTCATTAAGGATTTCGGCATTTTTTCGATACTTTTTAATAGAATAATCTGTTTTGGATTTTGAAGGATTGTCTCTGTTAGAATACCTGCTTCCTGAGTACCAACATGTCCCATGAGCGGGCCAAAAAGCTTAAACAGGTCCATCTCCCCCTTGAAATCTTCAATGTCAATTTTTATTAGGTTGGACTTCTGTCCAAAATATTCCTCAGCAAGAGTTTTTGTAAATTCGGTCTTTCCGACTCCTCTCTGCCCAATGAACATGAAAATTCCTGCTGGAGTTTCCTGGTTAAGCTCTAATCCTAATTTCTTTAGAAAGAGAGTCTTGATAACCGAGTCGATTACACTTTTTTGATTTAAAATCTTTTTCTTTAAACGTTTTTGTAATTCCAGAAGATTCTTCTTTATAGAAATCTGATGAGAAATCTCAGCTGTTTTCGAATGTTCTTTTTTCTTGGTTTTAATAAGTTTTGGGGCTTTCTTATTTGTATCTTTCCAACCCTCAATACGAGGGTTTAAACAATGTGAATCCAATAAATAATCAGTTAGGTTTTGTAAATTGATCTTTTCTGATTTCAATGTACTTGCGATTTTAGGGATGTATTTTAATATTACAATAAGGAGATGATTGATCTTGACTTCACTTTTAAATTCAAAGCTTGAGATTTTTCGTGTTTCCTTCACTATCTTCTTCCAGAGCTCAAGGTTTAACTTAGTTTTTGGAAGTTTGTCAAGTTTCTTAATTATACTCTTCTGTTTTTTACTCGGGAAAATTTCTAAAAGTTCCTTATTGAAGATAACGTCTGAGTTTTTTAAAATATTAATCAGGATATCTGAAGTCGATAATGGAGTTTTCTTCATCTTGAAATCTGAATGTATCTTGTTTATAAAATTCTTTAGAAACAGATCAAAACTTTTTGGTAAAACCAGATCTTTTTCTTTTTTCATTATATTCTGAACCTCTTTTTAGATTATATATCCTGATAATTTCGGTTTTAATTCAGATACAGAAAAAATAACCGAATCAAGGGAATGAAGGAGTTGTTCTTTGGTTAAGGAAAGGATTGGGATTCGTTCAATAAAATAAACTTTGTTGTTGGACTCATTTATTGAAAATGACCCGGTTAAAACTTCGGAAAAATTCATTTCGAGCATTTTTCTAAAGAATGCCCATTGATTTCCAATAGGTACTCCGCCTAACTCAACAAGCAATTTTACAGATGTCGGCTCATCTCCAATGAGCACTATACCAAGGGGATATTCTTCTTCTCTTTCCTTTACAGTAAAGCTAAGCCCCCAGAACCCGGGTTCAATCTTTTCAAAACCGATATTTTCTTCTGTAAACCAGGACTCTATCTTACTCTCGATATCTTCAAGTAAACTCTTTTTCTCTTCCATATTTGTTTCCTGCTTTTTATAATTTGAGAGTCGAAATAGAAATAGTTAATATAAGTTAATCATTAAGATTTCTTATAATTCTCAACAAGAGCTTGTGCAAGTTCATAGAAGCTTTTCTTTGACCCATCCGCAGTTTTCATATATGAATCAGCTTTTAGGGCTTCAAGTTTCTGAAGTTCGTCTTCGGTTGCCTTTATATCGCCAACGGCGAGAAATGCGTTGATCTTAGCATACCTTGCCTTTGCCTCAATCTTCCCATATTCCCCAGTCTCCTCACTTAAAGCGATAGTCGCATCGGGGTACTCTTCGATTACCTTTTCAAAATAAGTGATTGCCTGTTTAAACTGCATCATCTCGAAATAACACCAACCAATACTATAACAAGCATCATCTGCATACTCAGATTTAGGGTTCACCTTAATGATTTCCTTGAACTTCTCAATGGCTTCAGCATAGAAACCGTTGCGGTAATCTTGAATGCCGTCTATAAACAAACCTTTTATTTCCATAGTAAACCTCCCTTAAGGATTTAGTTTAAGGTTAGTTTAACATAATTTAAATATATTTTCAACATTTTTTTTGTACTTTCTTATAAAGTAGGTACAGATGCTGGAAATAGCACCTGTACCTAAAGATACTAACCATTTCGGTTTAACTTTCCAACTTTCTTAGCATATCTTTCACCCATACTAAATATAATAAGTCCAATTGGGATTAAGATTATACCTAATATAATCAAGATGATTATATCTCCGGATAATTCATTCAATCCTTTCCCATCTAATATCGCTGCCCTGACTGCGCGCAGAGTATAAGTTGCGGGGGAGATGATTGCCAGTTTTTGCATCCAGCCCGGTAAAACAGATATTGGATAATATACACCTGAGATTAAAAGGATAATCGCTTGAAAAATATGAGTAGCTTGAGATCCTTTTTCCGGTGAAAGAAGAGGGAAGACCGCTGCGATTAGTCCCATTCCAATAAATGAAAAGCTAGAAACTACAACAACTAAAACAGCAATCGGAATATTTATATTCGTAAGTTTAATTTCAAAGAACAATGAGAGAAAGAACAAAACAATTGCACTTCTAATAAGGGCATAAATAACTGCATAAGTCGACATTCCAAGAAGGTAAGTAATTCTCCTGGCAGGAGCCATGAATGTAAACTCAATTGTTCCTTCCCATCTCTCCCATGAAATTGATTCTGCAACTTCATGGAATATAATTGAAAGGAATCCCCAGAGTAATGCCCCGATTATCAGGTAAACAACCTTGTTCGGGTCCCCTGATGTTACGCCTATTAAACCTATCGTAACCGCATTAACAATTGTATAGACCATAAAAACGATCTCCCACCCGATATATCTCTTAATCAGGTTGAAGTTTCGTTCTATAAATCCTGTTGTTGCTCTTATATCTTTAATTAGTAATTCGTGAAACATGATTAATTCTCCTTTATCTTTAATAGTGCCGGGTCTAAAATATTGATGATGTTATTGAGCTGATAGACAACTCCATTTGTCATTACGAAATAGCCGGCATCCTAAGCGAACATAGTGAGAGAAGACGCATGCTTGTTTTTAAAAAGGGGGATGCCCCCCCCCCCCCCCCAGATTGCCGCAGTCGCTATGCTCCATCGCAATGACAAAAAAATGTTATACGGCAAATGCTATCAATATTTTAGCCCCGGCACTATTTTTAATTATCTTCAAGTTCATCAGACTTGAATTCTTTGCCTGTCATTTTAAAGAACACATCTTCAAGTGTTACATCTTCACTATTTTTTCTGATTGCATTTTTCAAACCTTCAGGGGTATCAATTTTTATAAATTTTCCTGAGTCAATGATTGCAATCCTATCACAGATCTTATCAGCTTCTTCCATATCATGAGTTGTGATGATCACAGTCGTGTTATGGGTCTCACAGATGCTTAAAATAAACTTCTGCACTTCACGCTTTGATTTAGGGTCAAGACCAGTGGTGGGCTCGTCTAATAAAAGTAATGATGGTGAAGTTAAAACAGCTCGGGCAATCGCAACCTTTTGCTGCATACCCCTTGAAAAATTTTCAAGTGGCTCATCCAACCTTGTAATATCAAGATTTAAAACCCCTAATATCTCAGGGATTTTTTTCTTCGCATCTGCACGTCGAAGTCCATAGATGCTTGCAGCATATAACAGATTCTCAGTTGTGGATAGCTTTTTAAAGAACGATGCTTCAACAGTAACCCTGTTGATGTATTGACGAACTTTGTGGTCGTCTTTCTTAACATCAAATCCAAATACCTTAATCTGACCCTTTTCAATTGTTAATAGGGTCGAGATCATTCGGATTAATGTGGACTTCCCAGAACCGTTCTGGCCTAAAATCCCAAAAATTTCACCGTAATGAATATTAAAAGATATCCCGTTTACGGCGTAAAAACGGTCCTGGGCTTGTTTAAAAAGTTCTAAAAACAGCCTTTTCTTTTTTTTCTTCTTCTTTTTGGATTTGCTTTTAAAACTTTTATAAACATCATCTACTAATACAGCATAAGTCTTCATAATGAATTCTCCTTTTTAAGTTTGGTTGCTGCAGTAAGGTTTCTGCAGCTCTCCTGAATGTTGTTACTTTTTTTAGTGGAAAGTTAAACGCTTGTGGAAAGCCTGCAGTGAGTTAATACCCTGATCTGCAAAATAAATTTGGTACGAAAATGTCGAGTCTCATTTTAGTCATGTTCTTACCTTCTTTTTTTCATGTGATTAATTAGAGCAATTGTTGTGCCAATTATTTTGTTTTGTGAAAGGTAACCGGGAATTACCTTAAAACCGCGATTGTTAAATTTTTAAATTTGAAAAAATTCAAAATATTTAGAATTTATTTTAATTAATTGAATAAAATCAATATGCATAAGCAACTTTGTTGCATGTGCAGAAAACAGAGAGTAGACCTTGTACCACACTCGCTTCGCTTGGGTGCAGGGCGCCGGAGCAGTCGCTTTATAGATAAGGGACAGGCGTTTACTTGTTTACTTAGCAGAGAGTAGAGAGCAGATATTTTGCTCCTACTCAATGAGATTCGATCGTAGTTGAGGTTCCAAGACTCTTCGAATTTAGGTTTCTTTATATGACTTAGTAAACAAATCTATAATATATATTCTAAAGTTTATATAAGATTTACTTGACATTTTATTTATTTTATGTTAAAATTTTACAAAATAGGTAATTCATATGAACAAAAAATTTTTATTATCAGTCTTTTTAATTATTACCATCTTCTCATTGAACATCTTTGGACTTGAATTCAATTTAAAATCAAACCCTGATACAACAGGTTACCTTACTTACCTTTCAGGAGACAACACGATAGTGCAGCCATTGATGAACGGAGAAATCCATTTGTTTACACTCTCCTCCAAGTCACCGGTTAAGGTTATTAAAGGTAAAGGTCCATATTCCGGTGCTGCGATAATTGTCTATAATAACTATTTAGTTATTCCGACTCTTGGCAAGAAACTTATTAAGATGGATATTAGTCAGGGTAAAGAATCCTGGAGTTTTGATTTAGGTAGTCCTACTAAAACCAGCCCTTTATTTTTAGAGTCATCAACACCAATAATAGTTGTTACGACTTTAACTGGCACTTGTTTTGGAATTGATTTTGCATCAGGTAAAAAACTTTGGTCTCATAAAACGGATTCTTTAATTATGTCTTCCCCAACATTATTTAAGCACGACGGTGAATTTTTTGCAGTCTTTGGAACAACCGGTGGTAAAATAGTTGTTATTGATAAGGGAGGCAAAGTTTTCAAGTCATTTGAATCAGGTGATCCGGTCAGTACTTCTCCTGCAGTAGGATTAATTAATGATGACTCAATTCAGGATATTTTAATAGTTACTGATTCCGGGAAGGTTCAAGCAATTAATGGTTCAAGCTTTGAACTTTTATGGAGCCGTGAACTTAAATCCCACACAAAAGCTTCCCCTCTTTTAGGTCATTTTAATTCAGATAATAGACGTGATCCC
>DAOVMD010000378.1 GCA_030630935.1 Candidatus Mcinerneyibacteriota bacterium
CAACCCTCCCTGCTCTAAATGAATTAAATAATTTTATTCCAAGACTATGGGCTCGGGAGCGGGTTAACTATTTATTAAAGCAGATTAAGTTACATGGTGAGAAGGAAGAATGGATTAAGGAGATAATTGAATTATCGAAGAAATTTAATTTTGTAACCCCCTACACTTCTTTCCTTGCAGCTCCGAGGAGCACTTTAAGACCCCGGGTAATTAGACCTGCTGACCCATATATATTTATTAAGACTGATGAGCTTGTAACCAGGATTATTGTGAAATTTCCATTTGGTGAGACTAAGGTTGCGGAATTTGATAGGGAACTTAACCTATGGAAAGTCCGGTTCATTGTACCGAAAGATACTCCTGACGGGAAGTACTTCTGTACAGTTATCACTCAAGACAGGTTTGGTAACCAATTTACTGAGAAGTTATCTTATATAATTGACAGCAGCCCACCCTATTTAAAGGTCTGGACAACATCTGAAAAGGTTATGAAAGGAGACCTGATCGCGTTCTTTGCTCAAGCCTCGAAGGATACAGAATATTTATACGTCATAACCCCGGACAAGGAAAAAGTTCTCATGCGTTATGAAACTGAATCCGGCTACTCAAAAGGTGAGTGGAAGGTTCCCGCATTAAATTCAGGATATTATGAACTTACAGTAATCGCAATTGATTTTGCAAAAAATAAATCATCACAAAAAATTAAAATACAGGTGGTAGAATAAATGTCCGATATAATAATTAAAGCAATAGACTTAACTAAGATTTACAAGATCCATCGATTCTTGAAAACGGAAAAGGTTCTAGCGCTGGATCGGTTAAATCTCGAAGTTAAAAAGGGAAACATCTATGGTTTTCTTGGTCCAAACGGAGCCGGTAAAACGACAACAATAAAATTGATTCTTGGGCTTACTCCACAGACAGCCGGGGAAGTTTTTGTACTCGGTAAGGACCCGAGAGACGTTGCAACAAAAGGTAAGATAGGTTATCTCCCCGAGATTGCATACTATGAGAAATACCTTAGAATTGATGAGATCCTTTCTTATTACGCAGGTCTTTATAAGATGGACTCGAAATTTGCGAAGGAAAGAATTGATTATGTTCTGGAGACAGTAGGTTTGAGTCTTTTCAGGAAAAGATTCCTGCATGAATATTCAAAAGGTATGCTTCAGCGTGTTGGTCTTGCACAGGCACTCCTGAATGATCCGGATTTATTAATCCTTGATGAACCAACTTCAGGTCTGGATCCCATTGCACAGATTGAAATTCGGGATATAATCAAGGACCTTGCTGAAGAAGGAAAGACAATCTTCTTATCATCACATTTCCTTTCAGAAGTTGAGTTGATCTGTACTCATGTTGGGATTCTAAAAAATGCAAAATTAATCAAGTGGGGACCGATGGGTGATCTCTTAAAGATTAATAAGTTTTTCGAAATACATATTGAAGCAAATAAAGAGTTTGAAAATGAGATTACCGGGTATGACGTATCAAAGATTAGAGTTGAAGATAAACTTATTGTTTCAACCGAGCAGGCAGAATTCAAAGATAAAGTTCTTTCAATCGCAATAAAAACAAAAGCCAGGATTCTTGCAGTCTATCCAAGACAGGATAGTCTTGAAACCCTATTTAAAAAATTAATGAAAGGTAATGAAGATGTTCACACAAATTAAAGCAATAGTAAAAAAGTACCTTTTAAAAGCGTTGCGGAATAAGATGTTTTATTCCATCATATTCATTTCAATTGCCTATATTTACTTAGTCACGATCATAAAATTCTTTGATATTGAAGATACTTTTCAGTTCCTGATTGATTTCTCGTTATCAGGAATATTTAATATGGGTGTTCTTCTCGCATTGACGCTTGGTGTGAACGAAATCTCCTCAGAGATAAAGTCAAAGAGTATATACCTTTCATTATCAAAACCTTTAGACCGCCTGACATATTTAATCGGGAAATTACTTGGGATTCTAATTGTATTATTCATT
The DNA here is from genome assembly GCA_030630935.1 of Candidatus Mcinerneyibacteriota bacterium. Classification (GTDB taxonomy): domain Bacteria; phylum AUK180; class AUK180; order JAQVHJ01; family JAQVHJ01; genus DAOVMD01. The sequence continues at coordinate 1,990 of DAOVMD010000378.1, forward strand.
TATATCTTTGTGATTGGTTTGGAATTAATAATTGTAATCTCAAAAATGGCTCCAGGAATGATACTGCAGGTGATCGGGGCGTTATTATTAATCTTTGTTAAACTGGGGATCATATCTGCATTCATCCTGTTATTCTCGCTCCTGGTCTCACCGGTGATAAATGTGTTTATGACATTATTAGTATCATTTATTGGACATATCTCTATAAATTATATTAATGTTATTCTTGAAGATTCTTACTCCCCTTCTTCAATCATGATCACGAAGTTAGTTAAGTTCATATTCCCAAGCTTCGAATTCTTCAAAATAAATGAAGCATTGATACAGTATGCAAAGATTGATTTCATGTACTATTTTGAAGTTATGCTGTACGGATTGTTATATACTTTCTTTATATTACTAATTTCAAACCTGGTTTTCCGTGAAAAAGAATTATAATGAATAAACGACACGTAAAAATATTCTTCTTCTCCATACTTTTTATTCTCATCCTGATCGGGTTGTTTTATACTTATTCACTCGTGAAGTTAGATGAAAAATTACATCTTATAGAGAAAGAGCACGAACATCACATGGGAGAACTTGCAGAAGATGATCCTGGAAAGATAGATAATCTTCTAATGAAAGACCTTGTTAAAGACCACGAACCCGATGGCGAACATCATCATAAATCTGATGACCACAATCATCATACACATGTACATACTGCTGAATGTGAGCATAGTGAGCACGACCATGAACCGGATTATGTTCATATTGAATGGGTAAATAAACCATACTTTAATCCAATATATAAAGCAAATCTCCTGTTTAAAACTTTATTCATTTTATTGATTATAATTATTCTATTTATTTATACTTATATTATTGATAAATCAAAAACACTAAAAGAAGATAATGAAATTCCTCAATAAAAAAATCACGATTCTGATCCCGCTCATCTTTATATTATCACTGTCATTCCTTATCAATTCATGGGTAGGGGAATTCACAGATAATGCTAGTAAAGATCAGATTCAGAAGAATCTTCCCTTATATTTAATCGGGGGTATTCGAAATACAATCGCTGACCTGTTATGGCTGAAGATAGACCTATACCACCACTCATGGGAATGGTCAGGGAAATCATGGGCAGATAATCAGAATCTAATGATGCTCTATAGAATTGTTACATACCTGAATCCTAAATTTGATAAAGCTTATGCTCAAGGTGGATTCCACCTCTCTACTAATTTGAAGAAGAAAACGGAAGCAATTGAATTTCTGAAAGAAGGACTGAAAAATAATCCTAATAGTTATGAAATTAATTTTGAATTGGGATATGAATATTTTTTCGGATTTTCAGATTATAAAAAAGCCCTGGAACACTTTAGAAAAGCCGTGATTCTAACTGAAGACGAACATAAACTTCAGATTTGTTATAAATTACTCGCACATTCTTACTTCAAATTAGATGATTATAACGAATCACTTAATTACTGGTTCAGAGTAAAAAAACTCGCCCCACATCAAGCAATGATTGATCATTGGATCGAAGAAATTAAAAAGAAAATGACTGAGGAAGTTCACTAAAGTAGCTGTTCGAGAACGCAATTTTGTCATTGAGACTGTGTC
>DAOVMD010000415.1 GCA_030630935.1 Candidatus Mcinerneyibacteriota bacterium
AGAAATTAAAGAAATAGTTGAGAAGGTAGAAGAAGCAATCGTTGACGCACCCCCTAATAATCTCAGAGATGGCGGGATATTTAAAGATGGTTATTCAACAGAATTAGATGAGTTAAGACTGATCTCAAAATCCGGTAGGAAATTCATCAAGGAATTAGAAGCCCGGGAGCGGAAACGCACTGGAATTACAAAGTTAAGGATAAGCTTCAACCGGGTATTTGGTTATTTTATTGAAGTTACGAGAGCCCACTCTGAAAATGTCCCTGAAGACTATATTCGTAAACAGACTCTTGTGAATACAGAAAGGTTCTTCACTCCTGAGTTAAAAGAATTTGAAGAGAAGGTTTTAGGAGCACAGGAGAAGATCAATGAGCTTGAGAATATTTTATTTATTAAACTAAGGGAAGAATTAATTTCCCGTATTAATTTAATTCAGGAAGTCTCAACTTTTGTTTCAGAGATTGATGCAATTCAGTCATTAGCATTTGTTGCCCGGTCGAATAATTACATTAAGCCAAAAGTCACAGATGATTCAGAGATTTTTATTAAAGACGGTCGCCATCCTGTTGTTGAGCTGCAGCCCTTAGGTGAACCGTTCATCCCAAATGATTGCAGGTTGAATTCTGAAGAGCAGATTTTAATTATTACCGGACCTAATATGGCAGGCAAATCGACTTATCTCAGACAGGTTGCTTTAATTGTTTTAATGGCTCAAGTGGGGTCATTTATCCCGGCTTCAGAAGCTGAGATTGGGATTGTTGACCGAATTTTCACGAGGATTGGTGCAGCGGATAATATTGTAATGGGTCAGAGTACTTTCATGGTTGAGATGACTGAGACTGCTAATATCCTTAATAATGCATCAGATAAATCCCTGGTAATTCTTGATGAGATTGGACGAGGGACTAGTACATTTGACGGGTTATCAATTGCATGGGCACTTGTTGAGTATATTCATAATCATCCCGGGATAAAAGCAAAAACATTATTTGCTACTCATTATCACGAGCTTACTGAATTGGAACTTACTCTTGACCGTGTAAAAAATTATAATATCCTTGTTAAGGAATGGAACGATAAAATTAGATTTCTCAGGAAAGTGGTCCCGGGTAATGCGGATAAGAGTTATGGGATTCAAGTTGCTAAGTTAGCAGGGATTCCCGAAGAAGTAATTCTAAGAGCGAAGGAAGTTCTTCAGAATCTTGAAGAAGAGAATTTTGATATTAATGGTAATCCCGTTTTAGCCAGGAGTAAAGATAGTAAAAAGAAGGAATTGCAGCTCTCGCTATTCTCCGGTCATTTCTCTGATCCGGTCAGGAAAAAGATAAAATCTTTAGACTTAGATAATTTAACCCCGATCCAAGCTCTGGATCTCTTAAATGAATTAAAAGGTAAAATTGAAAATGGTGAATAAGAGTGGTAAAACTATTGTAATTGGTTTAGATGGAGCAGCGTATGCAATGTTGAATTTTTGGATTGATCGTGGAGATATGCCTGTATTGAAAGAGATGATTAAAGCAGGGATTTCGGGTAATGTTGCTTCCTCAGATCCCCCCATGACAGCTCCGGCATGGAACGATTGGTCAACAGGGTGTAACCCTGGAAAGCATGGTATATTCGATTTTATGTCAATAACCAGTACACCCGGGAAATATTCCATGATAAATGCTCAATCGCGCCAGAGGAAAGGGATTTGGGAATATTTTAATGAATCAGATAAAGTAGTTACATTCCAGAATATGCCAACGACTTATCCCCCTGTCTCTGTGAATGGAATTATGATCTCAGGTATGCTAACTCCGGGGAACCGGCATAATTTTGCGAAGCCAAAGGAACTATTTAAGGAGATTGAAAAGAAATTCGGACCTTATCCGCTTTATTATAAATCACCCATGTTTATTTTAAATTTAAATGAAGATTTAATAAATTCATTCATTGATGAAACAATTCAACATTTAACATATAAGTTTAATGTCTTTAATTATCTCCAGGATAAAGTCAAACCGGATTTCTCTTTCATTCATGAATTCGGGAATGACCAGATTTCTCATGCATTATGGCATATTATTGAGCCTGAGATGGGTGATTACGATAAGAATTTGATAGAACGATTAAGAAAGAAAGTCAGTTCATATTATAGATTATTTGATAATTATCTCGGGATTGTAAAGGATAGGTTAAAACCGGAAGATACTTTAATTGTTATGTCTGATCATGGCTTTGGCAAGTGGCATAAAACAATTGCCCTCAATACTTGGCTTCTAAAAAATGGGTTTATAGTTCTGAAAAATAAATGGATTACAAAAGTTAGGTATAAACTCTGGAAGAGGGGAGTTACACATGCATGGTTTTTCAGGAATATTGTCAAGAGACTTGCAAGTTGTGGGCTTGGAGCTAACCAGCGTCCAATCGGAGAAGAGTTTTACCGAATGCAGTCAAGAAAAGATTTCCTGCTCACTGTCAGGGATATAGATTGGACAAGAACCAAGGCATTCTCAACAACCGGTTGGGGACAGATTTATATTAATTCTAAGGAAAAATTTAAAAATGGTGCAATAAAAACCAAACAAGAATATAATCAAATTTATAAACAGATCTGGAGTGCTCTTGAAAAACTTGAGGACCCTGACAGCGGTCCGATTAATGGGCAAATTTGGAATAAGGAATCTTTGTATTCAGGTCCATTTACTGAGAATGCTGCTGATATTAACTTCTCTGCACTTGATAAGGGGTATCTCGCAACCAACCTTTATGGTTTTATTACAAATGAATCTATTGGAGAGAGATGGGTATTTACAGGTACACATCGGCAGAAGGGTGTTATCATTGCAACGAGCCCACACTTTAAATCAGGGAAGTCAGGAATTGAGATGACTCTTAAAGATTATCTCCCAACTTTATTATACCTATCTAATTTACCAATCCCTGTTGATATTGATGGGAAGATTGTTAAGGAATTATTCAATGATGAATTCCTTGATAAAAATGAACCCAGGTTTGATGGGAGTTCACAATTGAAAAAGGAAGGGTCGAAAAAAGTTTTCTCAAAAGAGGAACAGGAGAAAATTGAAGATACATTAAAGGGACTTGGATATCTTTAAAATAGGAAGTGTGAAAAGTAATATGAAAGAATATGAAAAATAAAACTACCACAGAAGTATATATATGAACAAGTTTATTTATAAGATGATTTAATA
>DAOVMD010000316.1 GCA_030630935.1 Candidatus Mcinerneyibacteriota bacterium
AAAAAGAATGTTATGTTTTTATTTTGTATTTTGATTTGTCTTTCTCTGTTCACCATGTCTTGTAATAAAAAAGAGAAGTTCGCACCTGAGCAAAATTATTACCTTGAATTTGTAGATAACTATAAGACAGAGGATACTGAAAGATTAATACAGGGAATAAAGTCAGGATTATTAAAAGAGAATTTTATATTTCGTGCACCTGATAATAATCAAAATAATTTCTATTCAACCTTGAGTAATGAAGAAAAGATTGAAACAGCAAAGCTCGATAAATTCCATCAGAAGATCCATGTATTTAAAGATATAAAAGATTATAATGCCGACGATAAAGAAGCATTTAAAATTAGAGTGGAAGTAAATAATTTAGAGACAGATCATGGTTTTCTATTAAATATTAAAATTTTCAATAAACAAGGTCATAAAGATTGGCAACAATATTCGAATCCCGGAGATTTTGAATATAAAGGAAGTGAGTTCAGATCGGAATTTGAATTTTATCAAAGAGCGATTGATAATATTGTGATGTTAACATTTAAATAAGAGCATCGCTATCGCTTGCAATGAATAAGTAATAATGAACAATGAATAATGAATAATGTTTTTGCATTAGAGACTATGCTGCATTTCTTTATAGCGCAAGATACTTATTAAGCAATCGAATGTAAAATAATTCACCGCAGAGGACGCAGAGCTCGCAGATAAAAAATAAAAAAACAAAAAAATCTGACAGGGACTTTAAAAAGACATGTAATTAACTTATTTATATTGTTTAGGATTTTTTAAAGCGACTGATGCTTAATGATTCGATTAAATGCAAAAAAAATATTTCACCATGAAGAACATGAAGGCCATGAAGGAAAAGTAAAAAAACAAAATAAAAGATAAAGAATGTTTGAAATGTCTATATAACTGCGCATATTATTTTCGACATAACGATTATTTATAATTGCTGAAATAATAATTGAACTTATATATTCCATAATGAATTTGTTATGTTATTATTATTAATTCAGATAAACAGTCACTTCAATAAACCCATTTTGTTCGTATCTATCGCACCAATATCTTCTCATAGCAAAAATTCTTCCATAAAATTATTAAAAATGTCAATGTCGCGATTTCGTAATTACGAAATCGCGACATTGTAAAAATAGATTTAAATAAAATTTTGAATGATGGATTATATATGCGCAGTTATATAGTAGGGGCTTCCGGCCGGACGCCCTGACCAAATGAATTTAAACACCCGAATGAAAAAATTTGCGAAATCCTTAAGAATTAAACCTCTTGGTTTTTTTTATTTTTATTTTTATCCTGTAAGGACGGCTGAAAACAACAATATAATTGATAGGGAACTTAAGAGAACTAACGAAAACAAAGACAAAAAAGAAACGAAAGAAAGTCTTTACATTATTGAAAATTCTTTTAAAATCGTTTACGATTTTTATGACAACAATGCGTAGCCTGGGGCTTTAGCCCTAGGAAAACGATAGAAAAACAAACAGCCATTTATGGCTAGTATGAAAATGATAAAATTTTTTATGTCTCTATTCAAAGACCAAAGAATTATCCTTTTCTGCTATCTACAATCTATAAAACGACTGCTTTCTGTTCTCTACTATCTGCTCTCGATTAGGTTAACGGAGTTAACCTAACCTGCCATTTATGGCTATTATGAAAAAAAGAAGAAAACTTTTGAAACATTCAACTTGACACAAAGGATATTTTAAAGTATAATATTTTCTAGTTGAATTAAGAAATTGTTCTTTGAAGGTAAGATAGTCTTCAGGGAAGCCACAAGGAGAAAATGAGAAAAAATTTAAATTTAATTTTTGTATTAATGATTATTATTTGCTTTCAGCTAATTGTATTTTGTGAAGAGGATTCAATTACATTTATAAAAACCTTTGCCGGAGAGAAGGGAGATTATGGGAAGGAAATCATTCAAGCAAAGGATGGTGGTTATGTTTTTATTGGAAAAACTTATTCATATGGAAATAAAGATAGCGATATAATTGTTATAAAAATAGATAAACACGGAAATGAATTATGGAGAAGATTATTTGGGGGTTCCAATAATGAAGGTTGTTATAGTATTCTCGAGGTAGAGGACGGCTATTTGATCCTTGGTTATATTATAGAGTTCGGTAAAAAAAATACTTATTTAATTAAAATAAATGATAAAGGAGCAAAACAATTTGAAAAAGTTTACAATTCTGACCGGGGTTATGATGCAGGCAAGCAGATTATTAAAACGTTTGATAATAACTATGTAATTCTTGGGGAAGAGAAGAAACATGAAAGGTTTTTTATATATCTTTTAAAAATAGATCAGAATGGGGGAATTATTTGGAAGAAAGATTATTGTCATAAAGATGGTAAGGTTTTTGGTCGTTCAATTATTCAAGCAGATGATGGCGATTACTATATTGCAGGTTATTTTGAAAAAAGGGAACAAACCGAATTATATGTTTTGAAAGTAGATAAAGAAGGATCTAAAATTTGGGATAAGCGATTTGGTTCTGATGATTGTGATAAAGGCGATGTTATCTTACAATCAAAAGGTAATAAAGACTTTATTATATTGGGAAGAAAATCAAAAACTTTATGTTTTATTAAGATAAATGCGAAGGGAGAAATTGTAACTTCGAGATATTATATTTTTAAATATTCAACCTGTGGCGGGGATATTAAAGGATTAAATAATGATGAGTTCATTTTAACAGGGATGTTTCCTCGAAAAGAAATTGGAATATTTAAAATAGATAAAACGGGAAATATTATTTGGAGAAAGTACTTTGGCAGCTATGATTTTGATGAAGGGAAATCCGTTTCGCCTACAAAAGACGGTGGTTTTATAATTCTTGCAGAGACAAGATCTTTTAGTAAGGGGGGATCAGACTTTTTGATTATAAAAACAGATGAAAGAGGACAATGCCCGGAAATGCAAGCTCTTGAAAAGACACAGGCAACCCGTCCGGCAAAATTGAAGTTCAAAAAAGAACCGAATTATCCCGAGGGTTTTAAAAAAGTAGATATTCGTGGAATAGTTATTCTTCAAATATTGATTGACTGCGATGGAAAACCTAAAAGCGTAGTGATTTATCAATCCTGTGGAAATGAAAAATTGGATAAACTGGTATTAGATGCAGGAAAACAATGCCAATTTGAACCAGCATTAAATAGAGGAACTCCTGTTGAGATGAAGGTTTTACTTTATTATGAATTTAATTTAGAAGATTGAAACAGAAAAAATAAAAGCGGAGAGAAAAATATGATAGCACATAATTTAGCAATCTGCATACCTAACAAGGGTTGTAATAAGAACTGTCCATATTGTGTAAGTCGTATGACAGGATATATCGACAGTGATTTTGAGCTTATGCAGAAGCAGATGAAGAAGGTTATTAAGATCTCGGAGATGTCCGGGGTAACCTCAATTCTTATGACGGGTAAGGGCGAACCGTTTCTGGGGATTCCTGAGCTGGAATTTATTCTAAAGGGATTCAATGAGTTTGTGATTGAGATTCAAACAAACGGAATCTGGTTAAATAATAATTTGGATTATATCAAAGAGCTTTCTAAGCAAGGACTAAACCTGGCTGCATTTTCCCTTGATCGAATAGAACAGTTTGAGGAATATTCCGATATGTTTTCACAGGTTAAAGCGAACGGAATGATTGTCAGAGTTACTCTAAATATTACTGATATGCTTCCGGAAAATTTAACATTTAAAGAATGTATCGAACTCTGTAAGAAAAACAATGTTGATCAATTCTCAATAAGGAATATAGTGATTCCAAATAATATTTCTAATGACACAAAGGGCAGTAGGGAAACAGTTGATTGGATAAAAACACATGTCCCGGAAAACTTTTATAATCGCCTGGTTCAAGAACTTGAAACTGAAGTCAAAGCATCTGGGTTTCTTCTTAGAAGCCTGCCGTATGGTGCAAAGGTTTATGATTATCAAGGTGTGTCAGTTACATATTTCGATTATTGCGTTCAGGATTCGAATACAGGTGATGATATTAGAAGTTTGATTTTTCAAGAGAACGGGCATTTATATACAAACTGGAATTCAAAAGCCAGCATCCTTTTTTAACAGGAAATTAAAAAGTTCAAGTGTTCAAATGTTTAAGTGTTATTGTTTCGCTTTACTCAGATCTATGTTTCTTAACATGAAATATTTTAATTACCCTTAATTATCAAATGAAGGCAAATTCTTTTCTGTTCTCTGTTCTCAACTATCTGCTCTCTGCAAAAGCAACAGAGTTGCTTGAGCATTGCACGTCTCGATAAAATAATTTTAAACCAAGAACAAAAAAG
>DAOVMD010000115.1 GCA_030630935.1 Candidatus Mcinerneyibacteriota bacterium
CTGCTCTCTGTTCTCTGCTCTCTGTTCTCTGCTCTCAGTTCTCTGCTTTCTGCTATCTGCTCAAGCAACTTTGTTGCTTGAGCCATGTACGTCCCCCTTTTTACTCTGTTCTCTGTTCTCTGCTTTCTGCTATCTGCTCAAGCAACTTTGTTGCTTGAGCCATGTACGTCCCCCTTTTTATACTCTGTTCTCTGTTCTCTGCTTTCTGTTCTCTGCTCAAGCAACTTTGTTGCTTGAGCCATGTACGTCCCCCTTTTTATTGCTTAAATTTGAACAGGGATTTGTTTGATTTTGGTCAAAGTTCTGGGAGATTGGCGGATATGGATTTAGAAGTATTGAATTGTTGGGAGGATTTAGTGTTTGATGTTTTGGCATTAATATTGCTTAAATTATAAGTGAAAACAAGGAGAATGTAAATGAAAAGCACTAAACGCAAGAGATTTCTAAAAGGAAGTTCTTTAATTGAGGTATTGGTAGCAGTTGTAATCATTGTTATTGCTATCACAGCGATTGTCAAGATAATTATAATAGGTGGTCGAGCCGGTCGCTCAGCTCATCATTCCTCAGAAGCTCTTATAATTGCACAGAAGTGGATTGAGAAGAGCAAGGCAAGCAGATTTGAGGATAATTTATTCTTTTCTACGGTATGGAAAAAGGAAAATGATCAGGATGAATATAAAGATCGACCTGAATATTTAAGTTGGACATACTGGGTTAAGAGAGAAGAAAGGTATGTTGTTTTGGAGCAGTTGACTACTGATAAAAGTGCAGATACACCTTATAAAGTTCGGCTATTCAAGGATGTAAGTCCTGTTGACGGTTTTGATGAACCGACCGGTCAGGCAAAGGATTTAAAGCAAATAATAATTACGGTTGGTTGGGCTGAGAACAAACTGGTGGAAAATTTAAATGACCTTGACACGGAAAATACCTCCTGGCGTAATGACGTATTCTGGAAGGAAGTAGAGTTAAAAACACTTATATCAAAACAGAGTCCCAGCGAGACTTCATGTTGTGACGCTCCCGGCGTCGGAGTCCCGGAAATTTATGTTACAAGTCCGGATGAGCAGCTAATTGAAATTACCCCTGCTTCCGAGACCATTGAAGCATGTACAGATGTTACAATTCGAGTTAGGGTTCAGGATTTTTGTCCGAATCCCAAGTTACATGTGGTATTATATTACATTGGTGCTAATGAATCTGATACCCAGTCAGTTACGATGGAGTCAATGGGTGGTTTAGGATATCATGAAGCTTTAATCCCATGGGAATATGTCAAGAATTATGATGGAGCATGTGAAGTTGAAGACCCTGACGGTAATCCGGATTTAAAGATCAAAGTCATTGCAACTGATAGCTATGTTGCCCCTGAATGTTCTACAGGTACAATCAGGACTTCAGCGAGTTCCTGGGTATTGATTGATATCAAAGACACTTCAGTTCCGAAAATTAATATCACTACAAACTCTAGTCTTGTTGAGGGCGGTAGTGGTGTTGGATGTCATGGTAAAATAGAAGCTGAGATCGAAGACGGCTGTAATGGAGTTAATGGAATAGATGTAGGGAACTTAAAGGTTGAGCTTGCACCGATGGATGAGAATGAGCTTTATAATGAATCAGACTTATTTGAAATCCCCCTGACTGACCAATCAGATTTTACATTTACCTGGGCTATTGATGAGAGTTATATCAAGGATTATTCCAATCCTGATACTACTCCGGGAGCTCCGCTTGATGATTTGCCTGATATTTATTATAGGATTACAGCTTATGACACATGCGATCAATATACAGTTGTCTGGAGTTCAATGACAGTTACTCCTAAAGATACAAAAGCTCCTGAATTTGAAGAAATTTATAGTATGCCATCATGTCTGCCATGGGGTACTAATATTACATTCGGTTCCAAGTTCACTGATGAGTGTACAGTCGTTTCTGCGGGTTTATATGTTCGAAATCGCGGTTTAGCTAATACTAAAACGATACCTTTATCCTATTCTGTACCTGGACTTCCGCACTCAAGTCCTCAAATATATGTAGAAGTTACACCTGCGGATATTGATTCCCCGGATGATTTAATTATTCAATTCTGGGCAGAAGACGATTCAAATCAAAGAGGGGAGTCTGAAGAATACATTTTTTATTTTGAAGATGCAATTGCCTGGGATATTGATAATGTTTCAAGTGCTGCGACTTATGGTGAAAGCCACGACACTATTGCGATAATTATTAAGAATATGCGATCTGAACCTACTTATCTTGGTTCTCTTAAGCTGGTAGACCCTACGAGGATAGATATTTATAATGAAGCGATGGGTAATACATATACGGTAATTCCATTTATAGATAAGGTAGTAATTGAAAGTTTAACAGATACAACATCCTCCGGAGTCCTTTGGGATTGGAAGACATCTTATCCGAGCCCCGGTTCCCGAGAGCGTGCTCCGGTTACACTGGACTTTTATAATGCGGATATTGAAGCTCGAAAACTTGATCCGTTCGAGAGAGCTGTTATTAGGATTCATTTTCTTGATTCATTTAATGATAATCCAATCCCCGCAAATCCAATTGATATGAATAACCTGCATTTTGAAATGTACTTAATTGGTGATGCGAATTTCGAGTATGAATGTAAAAGTCTATTTGATTTTTTTACAGTTGGGAATTCGTGTCCTTATGCTGATGCCGGTTGGGATCAGATATCTTGTATGACTGTAGGTCATCCTATGAAAGTAGGTTCTACATTTTATTTCTGGGGCGGGAACTCATTTGACCCTGAGGGTGACCCGATAACATTCACCTGGGATTTTGGAGATGGTCATACCAGCACTGATGTTTGGACAAATCATAAATTTGCTACCACAGGTTTACATAAAGTTACCCTCAAAGTCTCAGACGGGTTCTGTACTTCATACGATAGTATTTATGTGCAGGTTTCTGAGAATGAACCACCTGTTGCGAGGATGTGGTACAGCCCCAATCCTACGGGAGTTGGTATTCCGGTTAATTTTGATGCCTGGAATTCTTATGACCCGAACTGTGAACAATGGGCATGGCCTGTCGGATTAACTTATCATTGGGATTTTGGAGATGGAGATACCTCGACTAATGCCTGGGAGTCTCATCCATATATAAATACGGGGACTTATACGGTTACATTAACAGTTTGGGATTCTGATAGTGCGACTGATTCAATCTCCACCGACATTGAAGTTCTTGATGCTTCAACATGCTTCTTAACAAATGTAGGTGCATGGCCTTCAGCCTGGAGCTTCAACGGCTTGGTTGGAACCCAGATTACCTTCTGGGGCTGGGTTGGTGATGGAGTCTCGCCATATATCTTTAACTGGGATTTTGGAGACGGTGATACCGCTTCTACAGAGGAAGCTTTCCATACTTATAATAGTACGGGAACTTTTGAGGTTCGATTCTCGGTAATTGATAGTTCCGGATGTATAGGTTCAACTGGCTTCTACCTTACGATTTATGATTTGGATCAGATGGTCTGTGATTTTGCATTTGTATGTGCAGGAAATAGGGAGTATGTGGAACTGAACGATATATTTGTTAATACAGGATTTATTGACCTGGAATCCGAAGTAACAGGTGGATTCTCCGGCGGGTACTGGTTTAACTGGAACATTGCCGATGCGGATCCGAATTGGGGTTGGGAGCCTAATATCAGTGATGTCGTATTCCTTGCATATGGAGATAAGGATGTTTGGCTGCAGGCCTGGGACAACAGTGCAGGTTACTGTGAATCTACTAAACAGGCTCATGTCTCGGCAATCGAGCCAATTGCAGTCAAAAGTTTTACGAATTCAACCACAATGACAATTACGTTCAATGTGCTCGGTGCTCCAATAAATATTTCAAATGTTTATCTTGAAGGATATGATATGCCCAGTGGCCAGAAAATTAAACAGGTTTACCTGAATGGTACTTTAATATACTTAGGAAATGCTGCAACTATGCTGAATGTTGCGACTGCCCAATTACTTAACCTTGGAGAAAATGTCCTTACAATTGTAGGGAGTTATGACTATAACGCTACTTCTTATTTCAGGGTTCAGGTAACTTCCGCTAATGAATGTGGTGGAACTGCCGCCTTTGAAGCACCATAATAGGAGGACTGAAATATGAAAAAGAAAAAAAATGAGAAGGGTTTTACAATTATCGAGATGTTGATTGTGCTTGCAGTCTCTTCAATAATGTTGGCAACACTTGGAGTTGCAATCGTTTCTTTCCAGAGAAATTTCGGGGAGAAGACAGAAAAGCACCACACCGCAATGTACCTTGAGCAAATAATTAAAATGATTCAGCTCGAATTTCCAGGAGCGAACACTGTTCCCATTGTTGGTACTTGCCCCACCTGTACTTTAAGTTTTGCACCTTTTCCGTCTGATGAAGATAATTCATTCCAGGAGGCAAAATTTGGAACAGTAAAATTAATTTTTGTAGCACAGTATGATGACCTTTTTGATAACAACTGGAATTATGATACAACAAAATTTCTTTTCATCTCGCAGATTGAAAGTGGAACATTTACTCAGCAGAGTGATATAGGGATTAAGGTTTTTGATCTCAATATTTATAAAACAACAAACAATCTTACAATGGCAGTAACACGAATGAATTTATTATCAGTAGACCGTCCTGAATCGGCATATCTTGAAGAAGTAAGTATTACAAATGAAGATGGTAATTGGTATCTAATTGGGTTCTTCTTCCGGCTTAGAAATTACTGGTATAAGGATAAATCAATTGAAATCGCGAGTGGAAAAAAGAATCCTTATAATTTTGACTTTACATTAAATACAAATTTAAAAATTAGAAATTAGAAGGAGGAAAATATTGTGAAGGTTTATAGAACAAAAAGTGAACAGGGCAGTGTCCTTATTCTTGCATTGTTATCAATTGTAGTCTTCTTTGTTCTTGCTACTGCTTTTCTAATGATTGCACAACAGCATTTAAAGATGCAGGAAAAAGAATCAAATCGGGCAACTGCTTTTTATAGAGCAGAACGCGGCATCAATGCTGTGGTTAATCTTTTAATGCGTGACGGGGACGATGATTTCAGAACCGCAGGGGAGAAGAAACCCCCTCTTTCTCCGAATACTGTTCCGTATGCATTTGACTTTAGCAATGTAAATTTTCAGGTTGATAGGTTGGATACGCGCACTAATCCAATAAGTGATGTTATTGATAAAAACATTCATGTAGAAGAAATGTTCGAAACCAAGAAGGATTCAATCTGGATAAAGGTAACAGGCTTTTATTATCCGAGGGATGAGTATAATAAAACTAAGATTGAAACTAAAGACGAAGACTATATGAAACAAATTATCAAAAGAACAGTTATCGTTAGATTGAGTAAATTCCCCCTTGATGCATTTGATTATGCTTTTTATACTTGTAATGATATGAAAGTAAATGGTAGTACCGAAGTCAGCGGTCCAATCTGGGTGGGGGGAACATTAGATGTTGTAGAAACTCCAGGTCCACATGGACAACATTTTGAATATGACACTTCCGGGAGTACAATTTCAGATGATCCGGATGATCAAGCAAAGTGTTTTAGCTATCTTCAAAATATCCAGGCTTGGGGTGAAACATTATGTAGTGATCCTAATACCATTAAGATACCATCCGGTACGAAAGCAGGTAATGACAAATATCCTGGCGGGACAATCCTCTGCTGTGAAGGTGATTTGAAGATCACCGGAGGTTTAACACTATTAGATACCGATCTTGCAGGAACTAACTATATAGGCCCGTCAATGCTGATAGTTAAAGGAAACTTAGATATTCAAGGTAATGTTGAGGTTCATGGTCTGATAATGACATTTGGTGATTTTCTTGGTGAAGATGGTGAGGTAGATACTGGTGATGAGGATACATCGCATGTAAGCGGTAGTGCCGGGAGCCAGGGGAGTATCATTTCATTACAGGATTTATGGCTTTCAGGTGGGAATGGTTTGGAACTTGAATTTAAAGATTATGGTGATTTTGGTTACGGTAGAGCAATCTCTACATCAAAATGGAGAGAGACCTGGGATAAATTCTATGTTGAACGAGGCGGTACGACTTATACAATTGAAGTTGAAGATGTCGCGGTACCTACTCCTGATGACCCGGTTATAGATTAAGCAAGGTCATTAACTATTGCATAAAGATTTAGAATCGATAAAAGTATCAAGAATTTTCTATATGCTTCTAATTGTGTTACTGCCTTTAGTTGTAGTTCCTCAATATTATAATGCGTTTTCATTTCCTAAAGAGACCATATTCAAATTAGGTTTAATATTAATTGCCCTAACAATTGGCTTGGAGTTTATCCTCGGGCAAAGAAATAAAATTAATAAGAATCAAAATCTAAAAACAATTGTTTTTATTTTCTTGACCGG
The DNA here is from genome assembly GCA_030630935.1 of Candidatus Mcinerneyibacteriota bacterium. GTDB lineage: Bacteria > AUK180 > AUK180 > JAQVHJ01 > JAQVHJ01 > DAOVMD01. The sequence continues at coordinate 6,408 of DAOVMD010000115.1, forward strand.
GATTATTATTTTAACGATTGTAAGCTTCCTTGCAAATAATAAAGAAATTTCATTCAGAGGCTTTGATAAGTATGTTTTCCTCTTCCTGCTGTTTATCCTTTCAACAATAATATTTAATGATTCGAAGGACTTCAAGAAAAATGTTTTGATTTTTCTGGTTTTATCAGGAACCGTGGTCTCTTGCCTGGGTATATTGAACCTGTTCGGGGTAACAATTTTTAAAATGCCTGCTTTCGCAGGAAGATGGAGGTTTATCTCCACGATTGGAAATCCGAATATGTTGGGTGAGTTTATTTTACCAATGAGTATATTATCTCTCGGGTTAGCCTTTTTTGAGAAGGATAAAAAAAAGAAGATTTTTTTCGGGATATTATTTTTATTAAATTCATTTATCGTTTTATTTACTCAAAGCCGTGCAGTTTTTATTAGTTATTTCATCGCATTAGTTATTTTCTACCTGATAATATTAAGGAATAAAAAAGTTATTTTTCAGGTAAAGCGCAAATTTCAACCATTGATTATTCCTACCATAATAGTACTGATTCTGATATTGAGTATGATACCATTAGGGAAGAATAAGAGTTTATTCGGTAGATTAAAAGAAGGGATTAGATTTAGAGATTATAATACCCGCCTTAGAATACTGCATGTGAAAACAAGTATTAATATGTTCATGGAGAAACCCTTCGGTCGCGGGATAAATAATTATAAAATTGAAAATTATAAATACCTCTATAAAATTCTGAAGACAGAAGATATTAAACTTCCGGACAGACTTTCATTTTTTAATCATCCACATAATGAATATTTAAATATCCTGGTTGAAACAGGGATATTTGGGTTTTTATTATTCTGCGGAACAATCGTTTTTATAATCTTTAAATTTAAAAGACGCCGGGAAATAGACTTTATAGATATCGCATGTTTTAGTGCATTTATTGGGATTCTTATAAATGCATTATTCTCCGGGAACCTGCACCAGGTATTGATACAGGCTGTGTTAATAATAATTGTAACTATATTATTAGAAGAATCATATAAGCAAAAGGAGATAACGTTCTTTAAAATCCTAAAAGAAAAATTCAAGCCTGTATTCTTTATTTTTCTATTTTCATATTTACTTATGGGGCTGACAGTTATTGCATTGTTCTCTGTTAGAACATATCAGAAAACTCAAGCAGAAATCAATATGAACAGCGGAATTTATTTTTATAATCATAAAATGTATGCCGGGGCAATTAAAGAATTGAGAAAAGTTCTAATCTATGATAAACATTACGGTGTTGCATATCTTTATCTTTGTACTTCATTTTTTAATGAAGAACAGTATTTTCAATCAATTACTTATGCAGAAGAGACTCAAAAGTATTTAGGACACCCGCAACTGGACTATATTTTAGGGATCAGCTTTATAAGAACTAAGCAGTCATATAAAGCAATAGAACACCTTGAAATCGCAAGGTATCTCTTTCGAAACAATAGAAAGATTGAACTTGATATTGCAAAGGCTTACATGGATATCGGGATGGTTAAAGCTGCAAAAGTTATAGTTTGGGAAGTCTACAAAAAAGAAGAGGATAACGTTAAGTGTCTGATGTTAAGAGCATTAATTTTTGAAATGGAACAAGATTATATGAGTATGTTTGTAACACTAAAAAAAATAATCAAGTTAGACCCTTACAATATTTATGCGAATAAAAAATTATTCGATTATGGGTATAAATGAAGTGTGACATCTGAGAAAATACGCACAATATTTGTCATTGTCCCGACGCATCGGGATGACTTAGCCACGCGCTAAAGTAAAGTGCGGCAATCTGGGAGCAAGCTCCCCTTTCAGATTGAGTCAAAGTATTGTTAGCATTTAATACTATATGGAAGCTGTTCGATAACTCCATTTTAAAAGAACGTCTGTATTGTCATTGTCCC